>WLFX01000027.1 GCA_009703545.1 Actinomycetota bacterium | reverse complement strand
GATGAGATTTCCATGACCTTCGAGGTCGAGAGGCTCCCAGTAGACGACTGGGTTGATAGGCTGGATGTGGAAGCGAGGACTAAAGACTCGTGGAGCTGACCAGTACTAATAAGCCGATGACTTGATTACACATCTATGTAACATAAACTCGCGTCCACTTTGTGGTTCTTGATTGACGGTCAAGAACCGCGCACACATTTATGTGTGCCGAAGACTGATAAATCAATAGTGTTTCGGCGGCCATAGCGGTGGGGAAACGCCCGGTTACATTCCGAACCCGGAAGCTAAGACCACCTGCGCCGATGGTACTGCAGGGGGGACCCTGTGGGAGAGTAGGACACCGCCGGACTTAATTTACGAATGGCCACCCTCTCGGGGGTGGTCATTCGTGTTTATTAAGGAGAAAGAGATCATGAGCGACGAACGCGACGATAAAAACGACCCGAACGGTCGTGACCGTCGACCGCGCCGTGATGACTCCAGTAGCAGCAGGCCCAACTCGGGACGCCCTTCATCGGGCAAACCGAGTTCGGGCCGTTTTGGCGCGCCTAAAAACGGAAGCGATCGACCGCGGGGCGAACGACCCGCGCGTGACGGTGAGCGGAAGCCGTTTAGTCGTGACGGGAAACCGGGTGAACGTAAGCCGTTTAGTCGTGACGGGAAACCGGGTGAACGTAAGCCGTTTAGTCGTGACGGTCGTCCTGAAGGCTCGCGTCCCGAACCGCGCGAAGAGGAATTCCCTCGTTTTCGTCCGAGCGAAGAACAGCGCAAGGCTATCCGCGAGATGGAACCTGAACTCGAGAACCGTTTCGCGGGCAAGGAACTGGACCGCGCTGTGCTTCGTGATTTGTCGACCCTGAGCGAAGACAATGCGATGGTCGTCGGTCGCCACCTGGAAGCCGCGTCCTTCTATGCAGAGGTCGATGCGCCGCGAGCGCTCCAACACGCCATTGCGGCAAAAAACCGTGCGTCACGTCTCGCGATTGTGCGGGAAACAGTGGGAATTATGGCCTACGTGAACCAGGATTTCACGTTGGCCCTTGCCGAATTGCGAACTGCACAGCGCATTTCGGGCTCGAATGATCAGATTGCGCTCATCATCGATTGTCTTCGCGGGCTTGACCGGTCGAACGAGGGGCTCAAGATTGCCCGCGAACTCGACCGAGAGAAACTGCCACGCGAAGCGCAAATCGACCTGGCCATTGTCCTTTCGGGCATTCGCCTCGACCGAGACGAAACCGATCGCGCCTACGCCGAACTTCAGATTCCGCAACTCGACCCGACTAACGCGACGCCGGAGTGTGTTGCATTGTTTGACGCGAACGCCGAGGTTCTCGAAGAGATGGGTCGTGCCGACGAAGCTGCCCAGTGGCGTCGTTATGCCCGACTCACCGAGAACCACTTCTCGCCGGACGAAACGATTGAGTTCCACACCGAATGGCTCGAGGAACCGACCGATGTCACCGAACTCGGCTACGGTGAACCGCGTGAAGACGAACCCGCTCCGTTAACGGATAGCGAGCTAACCAAACTGGTCGAAGGAGTGCCACCCGTCGAACCGACGGAGGACTCGAAATGACGCCTCTTGATGGCACCGACGTCATTTTTGCGGACCTCGACGGGGTCGTCTATGTCGGCGAGAATTCAATTCGTTATGCGGTCGATGCGCTGAATGTCGCATCCGCGCATCACCGGGTGGCGTACATCACGAACAATGCGTCGCGCACAACCGAACACGTGGCGACGCACCTTCAATCGCTAGGACTCGCGGCGACGCCCGAGGACGTCGTGTCGTCCCCGCAGGCCGCGGTGAAGATTCTCGCGACACTGATTCCCGCGAAGTCGACCGTCCTCGTGGTCGGCGGGGAGGGACTCATCAGCGAAGTCAAACTCGCCGGATTCCGGGTTACCGATTCGGCGAATGATGATCCGGCTGCTGTGATTCAAGGTTTCGCGCCGACCGTCGGTTGGGTACACCTCGCCGAGGCATCTTTCGCACTTCACACCGGCATTCCGTGGGTGGCGACAAACACGGACTGGACGATTCCTGTCGCGAGGGGGATTGCGCCAGGGAACGGAACTCTGGTTTCGGCCGTTCACCTCGCGGTGGGTCGCCTTCCCGTCTTCGCGGGCAAACCCGAACGCGCAATCTTTGATTTCGCTCGCGACAAGTTCGCGGCCGACAATCCGCTCGTCATCGGCGATCGGTTGGACACCGACATTTTGGGAGCAAACCGAGCCGGGATGCGCAGCGCGCTGGTCCTTACCGGAATTGACGGTCCCAAACAAGCGATTGCCGCCGCCGAGGAACAACAACCGACCTACATCCTCGGCGATTTGCGGGAATTATCGATGGAATACCCCGAGTCAATCGTCACCGAAAAAGCCGATACGGTAACCGTCACGGTGGGGAATTCATCGGTAACCATGAAAGCCAATGTCGTGAGGGTGAAGCGCAAGGGTTCGGATTCGCTCAACCTATTACGTGCGGGGTGCGCCGCCATCTATCGCTCGGGACTTCGCATTTACGGGCTCGATGTCGAACCCGCGATATATTCGTGACCATGGATAACGAGAACCAGTCACCCAGCATCGAGCAGATTTCTGAACTGCCGCTGGACGAGCGCGCCGCTGCGTTCACAGTGCTGGAAGGCGAGATCCGACAGCGGCTCGATGAGCAACCCCGCTGAATCGACGAGGCTTGACCTCGCACTCGTTGAACGAGGATTGGCGGAGAGTCGAACTCGGGCGGCGCGGCTCATTGAAGCGGGCAGTGTTCGGGTTAATGAACGGATTGTCACAAAAACAGGCCACAAGGTGGTCGCTACGGCGGTTCTGACCGTCACGGCGCTGGATCGGTGGGTCGCGCGGTCGGCGAATAAGTTACTCGGTGCTTGCGAGAAATTCGGCATCGATTTCCGCGGTCGCACAGTTCTAGACATCGGTGCGTCCACCGGTGGATTCACCGAGGTAGCTCTTTTTCGAGGCGCGGGTCGGGTGGTCGCACTGGATGTCGGGCATGGACAACTCCATCCCACACTTCGAACAAATTTTCGGGTGCATGTCGTCGAGGGGGTCAACGCGCGAGACCTTTCACGCGAGCTCGTTGAAGGGTGGGACGTCGGCTCGATTGATGACGTGGTCATGGATGTCAGTTTCATTTCCGTCACGATGATTCTGCCTCCTCTCGTCGCAGCCCTGGGTACCGATTTCCGATACGCCATCTTGGTGAAACCGCAATTCGAGGTCGGCAAAGGTAACGTCCATGAGGGAATTGTTCGCGACGATGCGAAACGCGACGCCGCGCTCCTGTCGGTCTGCGCCACCATTTCGGCACTAGGCCTTCCGATTAGCGGAATCATGGCGTCGCCCATTGACGGCGAACACGGGAATCGCGAGGCGATTGTGTACGGTGACCCCTCTCGACCGTTGAATGCGAGAGAATGGACAGACCAAGCGAGTTCAACGTGGGGAGGTTAGCGTGACGGACCGACTGTTTCTCATTCTTGCCCACACGGGTCGACCCGCGAGTATCCACACCGCGGCCGCGGTTGCGACAGAGCTAACCCGTCTTGGTGGAATTCCGGTGTGCCTTGAATCGCAGCACCCGGCCATTACGTCCGAAACATCCATCGACGTCAAACAGCTGGATATCGACGTTGCGCCGAAAGACATCGAGTTGGTGATTTGTCTCGGCGGAGACGGAACCATCTTGAAGGCCGCAGAGATCATGCGAGGCCAAAACGCGCCACTGTTGGGCGTGAATATGGGCCATGTTGGTTTCTTGGCCGAACTTGAGCCCGAAGACCTGGACGAGACAATCGGTCGAGTCCTCGCGAAGGATTACACCGTCGAACACCGCATGACACTTGACGTTCGAGTTGAACTGGGCGGTGCAACAGTTTTTGAAACGTGGGCCCTCAATGAGGCCAGCGTCGAGAAAATGTCGCGAGAGCGCATGATCGAGGTGGTCATTGGCGTTGACGACCGGCCGATCTCGACCTTTGGGTGCGACGGTGTCCTCATGGCGACACCGACCGGTTCGACGGCGTATTCATTTTCAGCGGGCGGTCCCGTTGTGTGGCCGACCGTCGATGCACTCATCATGGTTCCGTTGTCGGCTCACGCGTTATTTTCTCGGCCCCTTGTCACGGCACCGTCATCGACTCTCACGGTTGACGTCTTGTCGCGAAACGGTGCATCGGGTGTGTTGTGGTGCGACGGGCGTCGCACACATGCTCTCGCACCGGGTTCTCGTATCGTCGCTCGTCGATCAGAAACACCGGTTCGTTTGGCGCACACTCATTCCGGCCCGTTCTCAGAACGATTAGTGAAAAAGTTCTCGTTACCCACCGAGGGATGGCGCGGCAGTTCCATATGATTCACGAGATTTCTATTCACGACCTCGGGGTGATTCAAACCGCGACCCTAACGTTGACTCCCGGCTTCACGGCGATTACGGGCGAAACGGGTGCGGGAAAGACGATGGTCGTCTCAGCACTTGGCCTTCTACTCGGTGACCGTGCTGATTCCGGGGTCGTTCGCCATTCGGCCGACCGCGCACAGGTGAGCGGCCGTTGGACCATAACAGACCCCGCTGTGGTCACTCGTGTCACCGAACTCGGTGGCGTACTCGACGACAACGAGTTGGTCGTGACGCGCTCGGTCAGTTCCGAGGGCCGCTCCAAGGTTGTCGTTGGAGGCGCCGCGACGCCCGTCGGTGCGCTGTCCGATATCGGTGACCACCTCGTAGCAATCCACGGGCAGAGTGAACAACTGCGGCTTCGGTCGCAGACGGCACAACGCGAGTCTCTCGATCGGTTTGCCGGCGACGCTGTTCGCAGGCCGCTCGACGAGTACCAGACAATCTTCCGGCGTTGGATTGACTCAATTGCACGGCGCGATTCGATGACGAAAGATGCGACGGAGCGAATCCGTGAGGCCGACGAGCTACGCGCGGCCGTTGCCGCGATTGACGCCGTCGCGCCGGTCGCCGGCGAAGACGTTGCACTGAAGGCGAAAGCGGAACGCCTGTCCAACAGCGAAGAACTCCGCCGCGCAACGCAAGAAGCGCACGAAGCGCTGTCGGCGGATGACGCGGAATTCGATGCGGTATCCCTCGTGGACAACGCGCGCCGAGCACTCGAACGAGTAACCAACCACGACCCCGCCATCGAGACATTGTTGACTCGGATCTCGGAAGCAAGCATTGTCATTCGAGAGGCGGCTCAATCTGTATCGGCCTACGCGGCGGGACTCGAACTCGACGGTGATGACTTGGAACAAGTCCACGAGCGCACCGCGGCAATCACCACGCTCGTGCGTGCCTATGGGCCGACCCTCGACGATGTACTCGCTTTGTGGTCGACCGCGTCCGACCGTTTGTTCGACCTCGATCGCTCGGACGATGCACTCGAGGAACTGGCCGCGACGATCGCCGCGGACGAAGCGGCACTCGATGCATTGGCGAGTCACATAAGTGCCGCCCGCGCCGCCGCCGCCCAGCGACTGTCCGAAGCCGTCACGACCGAACTTCACGCGCTCTCGATGCCGACCGCGGAATTCGTCGTCCGGGTAGCACCGCAAAGCGGAACCGACTTCTTTGCCCACGGACGCGACGCGGTCGAGATGTTGATGCGACCCCACCCCGGTGGTGACCCGAAACCCGTGACGAAGACCGCATCGGGTGGTGAATTGTCACGCGTCATGCTTGCAATAGAGGTCGTCATCGCCTCGACCGACACGGTACCTACGCTCGTGTTCGACGAAGTTGACGCGGGCGTTGGTGGTGCAAGCGCAATCGAGATCGGGCGTCGACTCGCCATTTTGGCTAAGTCCGCGCAGGTCATTGTTGTAACCCATCTGCCGCAGGTTGCGGCTTTCGCGACGAATCACCTCCGAATTATCAAAGACACTAGCGGCGCCATCACGGAATCGACGATTATGCGACTCGACGGCGACGAACGGGTCGAAGAAATGGCCCGATTGTTGTCAGGGACACCGGATTCCGACAACGCTCGTGCTCACGCAGCAGAAATGTTAAATTCTGCGAATCAATGGCGTGGCGAAAACGGTTAATTCGTCAAAAGCCACCTCCAGCGGTTATCGTTGAATTCCGTGGTGAAACATACGGAATTCGAACTTGACCAGCCCGTCACGAAGCATATCTTCGTAACAGGAGGTGTCGTCTCCTCTCTCGGTAAGGGTCTTACCGCAGCATCACTCGGTAACCTCTTGACTCGCCGCGGTCTACGTGTCGTCATGCAAAAACTTGACCCGTACCTCAATGTCGACCCCGGCACAATGAACCCTTTTCAGCACGGCGAGGTCTTTGTCACCGATGATGGCGCCGAGACAGACCTCGATATTGGACATTACGAACGCTTCCTCGACATCAACCTGGGCCAGGCGGCGAACGTCACAACGGGCCAAATCTATTTGCGGGTTATCGAGCGCGAACGTCGCGGCGAATACCTTGGCGACACGGTTCAGGTCATTCCCCACATCACTGACGAGATCAAGCGTCGGATGCGTCTCCAAGCGACGGAAGATCCAGCCCCGGACGTGATCATCACCGAGATCGGTGGAACTGTCGGCGATATCGAGAGCCAACCGTTCATCGAAGCCGCTCGCCAGGTTCGTCACGAACTTGGTCGAAAGAACGTCTTCTTTGTCCATGTATCGCTTGTTCCGTTCATGAACGCGTCGGGCGAGCAGAAAACGAAACCGACGCAGCACTCGGTGGCGGCACTTCGATCCATCGGTATTCAGCCCGATGCGCTGGTGCTTCGCAGCGACCGTCCGGTGTCGGCCGCCAATCGCCGCAAGATCGCCCTCATGTGTGACGTGGATGAAGACGCCGTTGTCAACGCGATCGATGCGCCAAGCATCTACGACATCCCTAGCATGCTTCACTCGCAAGGACTCGACCAGTACATCGTTGACCAATTGCGACTTGACGGAAACGACGAGGTTGACTGGACCGGTTGGTCGGAACTGCTCGACACCGTCCACAACCCGCGGGGTCACGTTCGTATCGCCCTGGTGGGCAAGTACGTCGATCTTCCCGACGCCTACCTCTCTGTGACTGAAGCGCTCAAAGCCGGCGGGTTCGCCAATGACGTCGCCATCGACATTCGATGGGTGGCATCCGACCTGTGTGAAACGCCAGAAGGGGCCGCCGAGCAGCTCGGTGATGTCGACGGGATCCTCGTTCCCGGCGGGTTTGGCGTTCGCGGAATCGAAGGAAAATTAGGCGCCTTGAGGTACGCCCGCGAGAACATGATTCCAACGCTGGGAATATGTTTAGGGCTTCAGTGCATGGTCATTGAATATGCACGAACGGTGGTCGGGCTCACCGACGCATCGTCCAGCGAATTCGACCCCGACACGAAGTTTCCCGTCATTGCGACGATGGAAGAACAGGTTGACATCATCAGTGACGGAGATTTGGGTGGCACAATGCGTCTCGGTTTGTATGAAGCGGTACTCACTCCAGGGTCAATCGTGGAATCCGTTTATGGCGATTCGACTGCGTTTGAGCGTCACCGCCATCGCTACGAGGTCAACAACCTCTATCGTGACGACATCGCCAAGGCCGGGCTTGTCTTCTCGGGGACAAGCCCCGACGGCAAACTCGTGGAGTTCGTTGAACTTCCGCGGGAAATCCACCCGTATTACGTGTCCACTCAGGCGCATCCCGAGTTGAAGTCACGGCCCACCCACGGTCACCCGCTGTTCGTCGGGCTCATCTCCGCAGCAAAGGTTCGACACACGGCTGACGTGCTCGACGTCGACTACACCAGCGACAAGTAGCCCACCATGGAGGTAACGCGCCTCATCGAGCAGTTTCTGCGTCACACGGCGCTGGAGCGGGGCCGAAGTGCCAACACGATCGTGGCCTATCGACGCGACCTTGACCGGTGGGCCGCATTCGTCGGCACGCGGGCAATCGAGTCCATTGACTCTGTCGCCGTGACGGATTACCTGACCTCCCTTCGACGCGACGGTCTCGCCACATCATCGATCACCCGGGCGCTCTCAGTCGTTCGGTCATTCCATCGTTACCTTGTCACCGAGGGTCTCGTTTCGAGCGATCCGACGGGCGCCGTGATTGCACCAGGTCGCACCCAACGCCTACCCAAAGCACTGAGTATCGAGGAAGTGACGGCACTACTCGAGTCGACACCGACCGAGACCCCCGTTGGCTTGCGCGATCGAGCGATTCTTGAACTCATGTACGCGACTGGCGCCCGTGTGTCTGAGGCGGTTGGCTTGACCGTCGATGACGTTCGGGCCGACGAGGTGCTGGAGGTAATCACGCTGACCGGTAAGGGAAACAAACAGCGGGTGGTGCCGGTCGGTCGTTTTGCTCGCGAGGCACTCGATGCGTATCTTGTGCGCGGTCGTCCCGCACTTCTAGCCAATGGCCGCGGTACGCCAGCACTTTTCCTCGGTGCTCGGGGCGCCCCGCTCTCCCGACAAAACGTTTTTCTCATCATTCGAGCTGCGGCGGCGCGGGCCGACATTACGTCGACGATTTCGCCTCACACACTTCGCCATTCGTGCGCAACGCATCTATTGCGGGGTGGCGCTGACATTCGAGTCGTGCAAGAGATGTTGGGCCACGCGTCGGTTGCGACAACGCAGATTTACACGCTCGTGACGCGTGATGCTTTGACCGAGGCATATCGGACTTCTCATCCGAGGGCGCGGTAAAACCGTGCGTTATTCACCGTAGAATTGTGCCGTGACCGCCTTTCCCGTGCCTCAGCCGTTGACCTCCCATGGTCCGGCGCGCGTGATTTCGCTGTGCAACCAAAAAGGTGGAGTGGGCAAGACGACAACGGCGATTTCTCTGGCCGGTGCGCTCGCCGAGGTTGGCCGAAAAGTTCTTGTTGTTGATTTTGACCCGCAAGGGGCTTTGACCGCAGGAATCGGAGCCACTGCCCACGACGGACCCACGATTTACAACCTGCTTGTTCCCGACAAGGCGGTCGATTCAAGTCGTTCACCGTTGACAACCCGTGACGTGATTCAGGCGACGTCGATTGAGAACATCCATATCCTTCCGGCGAACATCGACCTTGCCGCGGCCGAGGTGCAGTTAGTGAACGAGGTCGCTCGTGAACACGTGCTTGCCGACATTTTGAAGCCCGTGCTCGCCGATTATGACGTTGTCCTCATTGACTGCCAGCCGTCGCTCGGACTGCTGACCGTTAACGCGTTGACCGCGAGCCACGGCGTGCTAATCCCGCTCGCGTGCGAGTTTTTCGCGTTGCGTGGTGTTGCCCTGCTGCTCGACACAATCGACAAGGTGAAGGCGCGACTCAACCCGACGCTCGAACTCGACGGAATTCTTGCGACGATGTATGACCCGCGAACCCTGCACTCTGTCGAGGTGCTGGATCTGGTCAAGCAGAACCGACCCAAGGATGTTCTCAAGACCCTTATTCGACGCACCGTCAAGTTCCCGGACTCGACCGTCGCTGCAGCACCCATCACCACCTTCGCACCGGACCACCAAGCGGCCGAGTCGTACCGCGAACTTGCCCGAGAGCTGATTTCCCTTGGAAAGATCGCCTAGTTCCGAGGACGGATTCCGCGTCAGCCTCGCGAATTTCGACGGACCCTTCGACCTTCTT
>WLFX01000026.1 GCA_009703545.1 Actinomycetota bacterium | reverse complement strand
GTGTACCGTGCGCTACTATTGGACATGGAAGGTTTGGAGCGCAAACCGGACAATCTGGAGGTTTCAATGGCTACACCAGACATCAAGCGGGCATTCCGCGGTGTTGACACGGCTCAAGTGGACGAGGTTATTCGTTCGATTAGTCGCTCGCTGTCCTCTGCAGAGCTCGCCCTGGCCGATCGCGTCCGCACGATCACCCGCCTCAAGCGCGAGATTGCCGACCCATCGTCTTCCGCACCATCATTCTCGAAGTTGGGTTCGACGTTCGAAGAAACGCTCCGCGTAGCCGAAGAACACGCTCGACGGATGCGCGTAGACGCCGCGGCCGAGGTCGCATCGATTGCAACCACGACCGACATTGAGGTTCGGAATCTTGCCGACAAGACGGACCGCGAGACCCGTGACATGGTGGTTGCGGCGCAGGCTGATGCCAATGAGATTCGACTTCAGGTCGATCGCGAAAGAACAAGAGCAAATCAATTAATTGACGACGAGCGTGCTCGCATGGAAACCGTTTCGGCACGCGCCGAGCGTTCCGCGGCGAGCATGATTAGCCAAGCGGAGCAACAAATCAGTGATGCTCGCGCCTCGTCCTACGCCGAAATAACGGAAATCAAGCGTCGAGCCGCCGAGTTAGTCCGTACCGCAACCGACACCAAAGTCGAGACGGAGAAGCGAATTGGAACGGACGTGACCGACGCACAGGCCTCGAGCACGGCGATTCACGACGAAGCCGATACTTACGCTCGGCTGGCCTATGAATCTGCAGACGCCCACCTTGAGTCAGCGATTGCGGAAGCCTCGTCATCCAAACAGAGCGCCGATGACTACCTTGCCTCTGCTCAGATTCGGGCAAACGAAATCCTCCAGGATTCGCGAAGCCTCGTCGAGAAATCAATCTCAGAGGCCATGTTGCGATCCGAAGAAATCGCCCGCTCATCGGAAGAATTCTTCGCTGACTTTACCTACGACGCAGAACTCAGCATCAACGAAATCCGTCGAAACAGCATGGCGCTAAACGACTATGCGGTCCACGTGCGAAATGTTTCACACGAAGTAAATGTTGACGCAATTGAAGCAGGGGCAACGACGGGGATGCGCAGTATCCGACAGGCGGAAATCGTGGAGGGTGACAACTAATGACCACCAACGAATCCGGCATAACCTTCTCGCGCACGCTCGGCGGCTACGACGCAGCCGAAACCAGCCGAGTCATCACAGAACTTCGTGCAGCGGCGGCGGCTCAAGAAAACTCACTCGCCAAAGCAGAGGCTGAGATTCGTCGCCTCGAACGCAAAATCCAGGAACGACAGACCACCAAACCCAGATTTGCCGAGCTTGGTGTCGCGTTCGAGTCAGCCATTTCTTTGGCCGAGGAACAAGCAACAAAAATTATTTCGGACGCTCAAAAAGAAACACGCGCTCAGCTGGAGAAGGCAAGGTCTGACGCCTCGAGTCGTACCAAAGCATCGACTCTCAAAGCACGCTCTGTGGTCGCCACTGCTAAGGAGAGTGCCGCAAAAATTCGCCGCACCGCAACGGAGGCGGCCGAGAAAGTTCGCAAACAAATCACAAACGATCAACAGAAGGTTGCTCAGGAGAGGGCACAGGTCGACAAATTGTCCGCGGCGGTCCTCGCCGATGCGGAATCGCAAATTGCGGCTCTTCGAGAGAAAGCTAATTCTGAAATTGACAGCGCGATGAGCGCTGCACTCGAGGAACTCCGACGTGCAGAGCAACTTGCGGGTCGTATCGATAACGAAACGCGAATTCTCAACGAGAAAGCAGCGAAGGAAATCGCGAAAATTCTTGGCGACGCGGAAAAGTACGCGGCTCAAACGAGGAGCGAAGCGGACGAACACACCGAGTCCTCTAACAAGCGCGCTGACGCCGTGGCCGCCGAGACCGAGAAATACGTTTCGGCGTTGCAGATTAGAGCAGCCAAGACTCTCGAAGAAGCCCGTTCACGTTCAGATAAAGCACTTGGCAACGCCGAGAAGATTACTGGTGAAATCACAGCGTCGTCTCAGGTATTTGTCGAGAACATGACACGCGAAATAGAAGACCGACTCGAAAAAGCCCGTCGTAACCTCGAAGACATCAGCGGCTTCCTTTACACGATTCGCTCGTTGACCAATGGTTTCGACCTGGGCGAGCTGAGCGTTGCTCGAAGCCGCGTTTCGTCCGATCCGGCTAACAATCCGGTCGCGGTGGCTGAACTTCTCGAAGGCTAGCAATTCCTTCTCGCCGTTGACGTTCTATTGGAGCGTTAGATTTGTTATGCAGTCCGCAAAGAAGGAGTTATTGTGCCCGGAGAAAACCTAACCCGTGTCGAAGCGATTGAACGAGCGAGCGTCATTCAAACAGAGTCTTATGCGGTTCGTTTGGATTTGACGACCTCGGATACGACGTTCCGGTCGCACACCACGGTGGCGTTTGGTGCACAGCCTGGGACGTCGAGCTTTATCGATGCAATCACGGCAAAGGTTCATAGCGTGACACTCAACGGAGTGGAGCTTGACCCTGCGACCGTGTCAGACGGCATTCGAATCCAACTCGACAATCTCGCAGCCGACAACTTTCTTGTCGTCGACGCTGACATGTTCTATGTCAACACCGGCGAGGGCCTCCACCGGTTCGTTGATCCCGTCGACAACAAGGTGTATTTGTATTCACAATTCGAGGTACCGGACTCGAGACGAGTGTTTGCCGCGTTCGAGCAACCCGACCTCAAAGCGACATTTGATTTCGAGGTTGTCGCGCCCACTGACTGGGTTGTCGTGTCGAACTCCCCCACCCCCGCTCCCGTCGTCGACGGAGCATCGGCGACGTGGACGTTCCCGCAAACACCGCGCATTTCCTCGTACATCACGGCGATTGTCGCAGGACCGTATGTCGCGCATCACGATCAACTCACTTCCTCCGACGGTCGTACGATTCCCCTCGGTATCTATGTTCGGCAGTCACTTTCTGAATTCCTCGACTTCGACTACATCTTTGACATCACCAAAAAAGGGTTCGAATACTTCGAACGCGAGTTCGCCGTCCCCTACCCGTTTGCAAAATACGACCAACTCTTTGTCCCCGAATTTAACGCCGGCGCGATGGAGAACGCGGGATGTGTGACCTTCACCGAGGTCTACGTGTTCCGATCCAAGGTGACCGACGCAGTTCGCGAACGTCGAGTCGTCACGATTCTGCACGAACTTGCGCACATGTGGTTCGGTGACCTCGTCACAATGAAGTGGTGGAATGACCTCTGGCTCAACGAATCGTTCGCCGAATGGGCGTCGACGATTGCGACGGCGGAAGCGACCGAATGGACGCACGCGTGGGCAACGTTCCAGGTGTCGGAAAAATCGTGGGCATATCGACAGGATCAGTTGCCGTCCACTCACCCCATCGTGGCGACCATCAACGACCTTGAAGACGTCCAAATCAACTTTGATGGCATCACCTATGCCAAGGGCGGATCGGTGCTCAAGCAACTCGTCGCGTATGTCGGTCGCGAAGCATTCTTTAAGGGCGTATCGAATTATTTCCGCGCCAACGCGTGGAAGAACGCCGAACTGGCCGACTTATTGCGCGAACTGGAAAAGACCAGCAAACGAGATTTGACGACGTGGTCTGCGAAGTGGCTCGAAACCGCCGGCGTCAACACCCTGACGCCCGAGATTGTCACGGACGACCACGGGATCATCACCTCGTTCGACATCGTCCAAACTGCGGTCACCGACTACCCTACGATTCGCCCCCATCGCCTTGCGGTTGGAATTTACGGGTTCGAGGGTAACGCCCTCGTGCGGACCAACCGGGTTGAACTCGATATCGACGGCGAGCGAACGACCGTGACCGACCTCATCGGTCAACGCCGAGGCGCTCTGGTGCTGGTGAATGATGACGACCTCGCGTACGCAAAAATTCGACTCGACGACGAATCGTTAGCGATCGCTATCGATCACCTGTCCGACATTGCCGACCCGCTCGCTCGGTCGTTGGTGTGGGGAAGTGCGTGGGATTCGACCCGTGACGCCGAGATGGCACCGAGTGACTTCGTCGACCTCGTGTTGGGGAACATCGCGACCGAGACCGAGTCCACGACGGTGCGAACCACCCTCGCTCAACTCGCCACGACAGCCCGAATGTATGTTTCCCCCGACCGCAGGGAAAACACAATCCGACGGATTGCTGATTCGATGCGTGAACTCGCAGAGAATGCCGAGCCCGGTTCGGATCAGCAGTTCCAGTTCCTGCGGACGTTCGCATCGATGGCCGACACAGCCGCGCACGCGGTTGCCCTTCGCGCGATTCGCTCCGGGGAACACGTCATTCCCGGAATCACCATCGACACCGATCTTTCCTGGGACTTGCTCGAAGGCATGGTGTTGGCGGGTGGAGCGGGCGAGGTCGAAATCGCCGAAGCACTTGCTGCTGACAACACCTCGAACGGTCAGCAGGCCGCCGCCCGCCTTCGTGCAACGATTCCGACGGCGGTAGCGAAGCGGACAATCCTCGAAACGATGCGGGACGACGCAACAATCGCGAATTCACTCTGCGATCACTATGTGCGCGGTTATACCCACGTCAACGATGCGTCAGTGTTCGACGGCCTCGATACCGCGTATTTTGACGCAATTCAGAAAGTGTGGGATTCACGCACTTTCAAGATCGCTGAATACTTTGCGATTGGGTTATATCCCGTGGCCATGGCGAACACACACCTCGCGTCAACGACTCGCGCCTGGCTAGACAGCAATGAATCGGCTCCGTCGGCGCTCCGTCGTATTGTCATCGAGGGCCTCGCGACGGTGGATCGCGCTGTTGCGGCACAACGACGTGATGCCGAGGTCATTCGGTGACCAGTTGGACAGAAGTCAGCGCGTTCCTCGGTTCTAATGCAACTCTGTTTCGGATCCTCGCGATTCTGGCCGGGGCCGTTATCGTTCGGCTCATTGTCGTGATGACCGTCAATCGTGTCATCGCACGAGTTGTCGCCGGTGACGCAACCCCAAGCCCTCGCTCGTCGGCCAAGACCCAAAACGCGCGGTTGGCTCAGCGCACTCAAACCCTGGGGTCTGTGCTTCGCTCGTTCGCGAATTGGGGTGTCGGCGCAGTCGCACTCATCTTGATTCTTGGAGAGTTGGGTTTCGAAATCACCGCAATCGTCGCCAGCCTGGGAATTCTCGGAGCGGGTATCGCACTCGGTGCCCAAGATATCATCCGTGACATTTTCAACGGTATTTTCATGGTGTTCGAAGACCAGCTCGGAGTCGGTGACAAGGTCGACCTCGGTGACGTCAAGGGAGTTGTCGAAGAAGTGACGATTCGCGTGACCAAGGTCCGCGATACGAAGGGCGTGTTGTGGTTCGTTCGCAACGGTCAGATTCAACGCGTCGCCAACTTTGATCACAAACTTCGATGAGCGATAGCTTTTTCGAAGACGTTGGTGGGCACGCCGCCTTCGATCGAATCGTTCGGCGGTTTTACGAGGGCATCAGAACGGACGACGTCCTTCGGCCCATGTACCCGGACGATTTGGACGGAGCAGTGTGGCGTCTCACCGCATTCCTCGAACAATACTGGGGTGGTCCAACTAGTTATTCCGATGAACGTGGTCACCCGCGGCTTCGCGCCCGTCACAATGCATTTCGAATTGACGATGATGCGCGCGATCGTTGGCTTCGCCACATGACGGCGGCGGTCGACTCCGAAGCCTTGTCACCGCTGCACCGCGAAACACTCATGGACTATCTCGACCGCGCTGCACATGCAATGGTCAACACGATGAGCGACGTAAACAGGGGCGACCGACCGACCCTTTAGGGTTTAGGCCTCGTCGAGTATGACGGGAGTGTGCTTGGCAAGAATCTCGCCGCGAGTCGACGACAGCCGAATCCACGGCTCTTTCACCGAGATGTCCATCACCTTGTCACCAAAGAAACCGAGGGTTTCCGCCGCAAGAGCTACTCCGGCCGGTAAACCGAGTGATCCATTGATTGTCGTTCCCCACACCTGCGAACGATACGAACGTACAATGTGTTCCTCGGCGTTCCTCGGCACTTTACGTTTGATGATCTTCATGCCTTCTCTCACGACGACCTGAAGGTCGGATGCCCCGATCTTTCCGAGGGTTTCCCATCCGGTTTGAGGGGGAAGCGGAATTTTCCAGCGCACGGTAGGCGTTTGCATCGGCATCGTCACGACAAAAACATTGTCCGACTCTACTGCGTTGTCGAATCGAGCGCGAAGAGAATCGATAGGGACGACGATGTCAAACTTCGCCTCGACCGCGAGTTCCGCGCCACGCATTCCGAGAACTGTCGGGGTGGTGTCGTTGAGTCCCCGCGGTGCGAGAACTTGGACCCAGGCCACTACGAGGTTCCCTTTCGCGACGAGTCGAACGGCGGAGTTGTCAACGAGCCCAGACCGATCGATGAATGTCGCAAGGTCACTGATCGATTCACGGGACGTGAAGGTCAGCGAGATGCTCTTGGAAGCTGGCATCAGTCGCGCGTCAATTTCCGGTACGTCGAACGGTGTGGCTTGGCTGCATCGGCACCAAGTCGCTCAATCTTGTTTGTCTCATAGGCTTCAAAGTTTCCTTCGAACCAATACCAGTTCGCCGGATCGTCGGCTGTCCCCTCATAGGAAAGGATGTGCGTGGCAATGCGGTCGAGGAACCAGCGATCGTGGGTGATGACCACCGCGCAACCGGGGAACTCGAGAAGCGCGTTCTCGAGAGACGACAGCGTTTCGACATCGAGATCGTTGGTCGGTTCGTCGAGAAGGAGGAGGTTACCGCCCTGCTTGAGAGTCAACGCCAGGTTGAGACGATTGCGCTCTCCGCCCGAAAGAATTCCCGCCTTCTTTTGCTGGTCTGGGCCCTTGAAGCCAAAAGTCGACACATAGGCGCGCGACGGAATCTCGACGTTCCCGACCTGAATAACATCGAGGCCTTCCGATACGACCTCCCAGACGTTCTTGGCTGGATCGATGCCGGTGCGGGACTGGTCGACATACGACAACTTCACGGTTTCGCCGACCTTGAGCGACCCGGAATCAAGCGGCTCGAGTCCGACGATGGTCTTGAACAGAGTCGTCTTTCCCACGCCGTTCGGGCCGATGATTCCGACAATTCCGTTTCGCGGAAGCGAGAACGACAAGTTGCCGATTAGGACGCGATCGCCAAATCCCTTGGTGATGTTGTCTGCCTCGAGAACGATGGCGCCCAGACGAGGACCCGGCGGGATCTGAAGTTCTTCAAAATCGAGGCGTTTGGTGCGCTCAGCTTCCGTCGCCATCTCTTCGTATCGTGCCAGACGAGCTTTGGATTTAACTTGACGCCCCTTGGCGTTCGAACGAACCCAATCGAGTTCTTCGGCAAGACGCTTGGCCAGCTTGACGTCCTTTTTCCCTTGAACCTCGAGACGTTCCGCCTTCTTTTCCAGGTAGGTCGAATAGTTGCCTTCGTAGGGGAACAAACGCCCGCGGTCGACTTCCGCGATCCACTGCGCGACGTGGTCGAGGAAATACCGGTCGTGGGTAATCGCGATGACAGCGCCGGGATACTTGGCGAGGTGCTGTTCGAGCCACAGGACGCTCTCGGCGTCGAGGTGGTTGGTTGGTTCGTCAAGCAGCAACAGATCAGGCTTTTCGAGCAACAGTTTGCAGAGCGCAACTCGGCGCTTTTCACCACCCGACAAGACGCCAATTTCGGAATCCGACGGTGGGCACCGAAGTGCGTCCATTGCCTGCTCGAGTTGCGAATCAAGATCCCACGCGTCGGCGTGGTCGATGGCTTCTTGTAACTCACCCATCTCGGCGAGGAGTGAATCGAAATCCGCGTCAGGTTCACCCATGAGAAGTGAGATTGCGTTGAAACGCTCGAGTTTGTCGTACATGCCACGAACACCGTCTTGCACGTTCTCGAGTACGGTGCGCGTTTCGTCGAGTTCCGGTTCTTGCATCAAAATTCCGACGGAGTATCCGGGTGACAACTGCGCTTCACCATTCGACGGAGTGTCGAGACCCGCCATGATCTTGAGGATGGTCGATTTTCCCGCGCCGTTCGGGCCCACCATGCCGATTTTGGCACCGGGAAAGAACGACATCGTCACGTCGTCAAGTATCAGTTTTTCGCCCACGGTTTTACGCGCTCGAACCATTGTGTAGATGAATTCAGCCACAGTCTTTACCAGTCAATCACTCGGGTGGTGCCGACCAAGCAACCACCGGTTTTGAGGGCGCTTTCAATCGACGAGAAATATTCTTTGTCATTTGTTCGTTGACCGACGAGGCACGACCGATTGATTCGGACAGCCACAATCACCGAATCTGCTGGGATCTGCGTTTTCGTTAAGTCTTCGGTGACCTGTATTGACCCCTTTCGAAAGCCCGCACTGACAAGCGCATTGACCATTGCTCGCCCTGGTTGTTTTTGGTCGATGGTGGCAACACCCGAAAGAACGTGATCGAAAAAGACTTTGTTGTCTTGCGCATCGCCGTCCGGCACGAAAACGGGCGCCGGTTCGGCCGACCCCGTAGGCGTCGGCGTCGCATTTGGCGTGGCATTCAGACCTAAAGAACAACCACCTAGAGTGAGAGAAATGACCGTGGCCACGGCAAGGGCGAAGGTGCGTGCGGTCATTCCCCCATTCTAGGTCAGCAGGGGTAGTTGAGTCAGACCACGGCAACCGCTTCGGCGGGGCTGGGTTCAGCGTCGGTTTCCGCCTGTGTTGTCGATGAGTCTCCGCCGAGAGCGACCAATCGCGTGAACACCGCGGTTCCCCAAAACAAGTCGTGCCCGAGCGTTTCGGCCTCGATTTCGACATTCGTTCCCGTTCGATCGTCGGTCTGCCAGTCGCGAACACGCAAGCGGCCAGTCACGACGATGCGGTCTCCTTTCGACAGCGAAGGCACGGCGTTAATGGCCAGTTGACGAAACGCCGTGACGGTGTACCAGTTGGTCGATGCGTCAACCCATGCCGAGGTCGCTTTGTCGAATCGACGCTGCGATGATGCGAGCCGGAAGCTCGTGATCGGAAGTCCTTCGCTCGTGACAACGTGCCGAGGCGTCGTTGCGATGAGCCCGGTGATGGTGATGGTGTCGCTCATGTGTCTCCTTTGTAGTGTGGACGGCGCCGGCCGTCCCAACCTGCGACCGGCGCCACCAACGAGAATGGCCCGAACGCCCGCATTGCATATCGCTGAACCCCCGCTCGGGGGAAAACCTGCGCGGCGGGTGACGTGTGGAGACGCTAAACGGTGAGGTACTGTGCGAATCCGGCGCGCACTTTGTTGACCTTGGGGACAGCCACCGCAAGGCAATAACCCTGTGTCGGGTTGTTGGCGAAGAAATCTTGGTGATAGTCCTCGGCCGGGAAAAACTCGGTGAAGTCGTCGATCGTCGTCACAACGCCACCGCCCCAGGTTTCGTTTGCACGGTCGCGCGCGGCTTCGAACAGTTGTCGTTGATCCGAGTCAGTCGGGAACATCACTGAACGGTACTGGGTTCCCACATCGTTTCCCTGACGGTTCAACTGGCGCGGGTCGTGCATGGTGAAAAACGCGTCCAGAATGACATCGGCGGGGATGACCGTCTCATCAAAGGTGACCGCGACGACCTCGGCATGACCCGTGGAACCCGTGCAGACCGCCTCGTAACTTGGTGAATCGACGTGGCCGCCCGCATATCCCGACATCACC
>WLFX01000025.1 GCA_009703545.1 Actinomycetota bacterium | reverse complement strand
TTGAGCTTGTGGCGCGGATGGACGGAATGATCACCGACCCGGTTTACGAAGGCAAATCGATGGCGGGCATGATTGACCTCGTTCGCGAAGGGTATTTCCCCGAGGGCAGCAACGTTCTCTATGCACACCTCGGTGGGCAGCCTGCGATCAACGGGTACACCACCGCGTTCGACTACTGAGGTAATCAACTAAACAGTTCGTGGTGCTTGGCCAACGTGACTCGGGTCCGGCGAATATGCCCTTCCAGCGCGAGTTCTGCTTGTCGCGAATCCTTTCGGACAATGCCATCCACAATCATGTTGTGCTCCATGTGTGTGACGTTGGAATCCGCAAATTCATTCAACTGCGCGAAGGCGCGACGATAGTGCTGCGTGGTGTTCCAAATTCGCTCTACGAATTCCTTGAGCATTCCATCGTTGGCTCCCGCGTACGACAACAGATGAAATTCACGATCAAGGCGCAAGAAACTCTCGATGTCGGTAGTTTTTTCAATCTCGTCCGCCAACTGAGTGAGGCGCTCAATCTGCACGCTCGTGAGGTTCGGGATGCTGTGAGAAATCAGGAGCGGCTCGAGCCTCTCGCGCACAAGATACGCTTCGTCGCACTCGCTTTCGGATAACTGAGAAACCCATGCCCCCGCATTTGCTTTCAGCGTGACGAGTCCGTCACCCTCGAGCAGGCGAAGAGCATCGCGAACCGGCTGGCGGCTCGCTCCAAACCGTTCGGCAACATCTTCTTGAACGATTCGTTCGCCCGGGGCGAGCGTTCCGTTGAGAATTTCTTCACGCAGGGCTGCGGCTACTGTGATGGGTGGACTGGATGCCACAACGTCACCTTTGCTTCTTTCTCGTATGCCTTGCCGTTTGGGTAGCTGCACAATTCAAATTGCATTCCCCACGGGCTCAAGAAATAGACCCATTGCTGCCCGAGGCTCGCATTGGAACTGTTGGTCTTTTCCCCCAAAACGCGAATTCCGTTTTCTTTGAGGTACTCGATGGCCGAATCGATGTCGTCCACGTAAAAACAAAGGTGGTGTCCGCCAATGTCGCTATTGCGAGGCTGCGGGCGTGGGCCATCGGGGTCGGCTGAGATGTATTCGAAAATCTCGAAGTTAGACCCGTGTTTGCATCGGAAGAAACGTATTTGCTTCATGATGGTGCGCGGGTGCACGTTGAGATGCTCCGCCATCCAGTCATCATCACTCTGGAACGGGCCAAGGTCGTAGACAAGTTCGCAGCCGATGATGTCCCTGAAGAAGATTGTCGCTTCCTCTATGTCGGGCACTGTGAAACCAATGTGGTCCGTACCCCGCAAACCAGGGATTCCTGAGCTCATGACGACTCCTCAATCTTCTGAATGGATACAGTCTGGCTTATAAATCGCGATTTTATCCGTATCCGCACGATTTTATTTGCCAATTGGATACATTTTGCTATTCTATGGGTAAGCAAACAACCCGTAGCAGTCCGTCCCCACATTGGAGTCAACGATGACCGAAAGAATCCAGCTTTCCCCGAAAGAGCCCTGGGTAGAACTCCGCACCACACCCGAAGACTGGCGGGATGCCGATCCGCACCTCCTGGAAACCATGTTGGGTCAACTGCACCTCATTCGCGCTTTCGAAGAAACAGTTCTACAACTTGCTGCCGAGGGATTAGTGCACGGTCCGGCCCACTCGAGTATCGGCCAAGAGGGCGGCGCTGTTGGTTCGATCGTTGGGCTTCGCAGCACGGATGCCGTCAACGGCTCTCATCGTGGTCACCACCAATTCTTGGCAAAGGCGATTGGTTACGTGACTCCGGACGGCCTCGACGTGACCAACCTGGTGAACGAACCGATCCAAGAGGTACTGCAGCGCACACTCGCGGAGATCCTGGGTTTGGCACAAGGCTATTGTCGCGGACGTGGTGGCTCGATGCACTTGCAGTGGAAAGAAGCGGGCGCTCTAGGAACCAACGCGATCGTTGGCGGTGGTGTTCCGCTCGGTGCAGGTAATGCTTGGGCACAGCAACACTCAGGTACCAGCGATCTCACCGTGAGTTATTTCGGTGATGGCGCTGTCAACATCGGTTCTGTTCTCGAAACCATGAATCTGACCGCCGCGTGGGATATTCCACTGGTCTTTTTTATCGAAAACAACCTTTATGCGGTGTCCACGCATGTTTCGGAAGTCACCGCAGAAGAACGTCTTTCCGGTCGCGGCACCGGTTTCGGGATTCCCAGCTGGCGGGTAGACGGCATGGACCCGCTCGCGGTTTACCTTGCGATGAAAGAAATTGAGGAACACACTCGCGCGGGTAACGGCCCGGCGGTGATTGAGGCAGAGGTTTATCGATTTTTCCACCAGAACGGCCCATTCCCCGGTAGTGCATTTGGATACCGGCCAAAGGACGAGGAAGAAGAGTGGCGCGGACGTGACCCGCTAACCCGAGTTGCCAACGAGATGATGACACTCGGATTGATTGCTCAAGATGAGGTCGATAGCGTTCGAGCACAGGCGCAGGCTGCAATGGAACTGGCCGTCAACGAATTACTCGAGGCCGACCCTGCAGGTAAACCCGGTTCTCGACGGATTCGCGTCGATTTGTGGCCGAGTGCCGACTTCGTCAACGTAGGAGTACGCGGCGACGCATCGGAATTGAGTGGTGTTCGAACGGAAGAACTCGCGTCGCACACGGGAGAAAAAGAAGAAGTACGTTTCGTTGATGCGGTTGCGGCCGTCATGGATCGACGCATGGAAACTGATGCTCGAATCGTTGTACTTGGTGAGGACGTGCACCGCCTCAAGGGCGGCACAAACGGCGCAACGAAAGGGCTCGTCGAGAAGTACCCAGAACGAATTCTGGGGACACCAATCAGCGAGAACGCATTCGCGGGCCTTGGTGGGGGAATGGCACTCGATGGTCGCTTCCGCCCCGTAATCGAATTCATGTACCCAGACTTCATGTGGGTGGCGGCCGACCAGGTATTCAACCAAATCGGGAAGGCACGTCACATGTTTGGCGGCGACGCTGCGGTTCCCGTGGTGATTCGCACCAAGATTGCAATGGGCTCTGGCTATGGTTCCCAGCACCTCATGGATCCGGCGGGCATCTTTGCAACCGCGCCAGGTTGGCGCATTGTTGCTCCATCAAACCCGTTCGACTACATCGGTTTGATGAATGCCGCACTGGCACTCAACGATCCGGTACTCGTGATCGAGCACGTTGACCTCTATGCCTCAACGGGCGACATTGCGGTTGGTGATTACGACTACCAGATCCCGTTTGGAAAGGCAGCAATCAAGCGTGCAGGTAATGACGTCACGGTCCTTACGTATCTTTCAATGGTCAGCCACTCGCTGGAGGCCGTCGAGCAAACCGGAATTGATGCCGAAGTTATCGACCTTCGCTGGCTTGACCGCGCAAGCATTGATTGGACAACGATTGAAGCAAGCATCACAAAGACAAACGCGGTGATGATTGTCGAGCAGGGCGCACAGGGAACGAGTTACGGTAGCTGGCTGGCCGATGAGATTCAACGCCGGTTCTTTGACTACCTCGATCAGCCGGTACAGCGTGTTCATGGCGGTGAAGCGTCACCGAGCATTTCGAAGGTGCTTGAGCGTGCGGCAATCGCACGGACCGAAGAAGTTGCCGCTGGATTGAAAAACGTCGCAATGGGATTTGGGAAGAACTGATGGCTACGCTCATCACGATGCCGGAAGTTGCCGCTGGCGCAACAGAAATTGTTCTGTCAAAGTGGCATGTCGCCGTCGGGGCATCCGTCAACATCGGTGACATCATTGCCGATATCGAAACCGAGAAGGCCGTTGTGGATTTCGCGTGTGATGCCCAAGGGACGGTTTATAAGATTCTCGTTGCCGACGGAGATTCGGTTGACGTTGGTGCTCCCATCATGATCGTGCTTGGTGCGGGCGAAGACGGCTCGGCAGGTGACGCACTACTTGGTGCTGCAGCACCTACAGTTCAGGTTGCGGACAACGTTGAGGCAACCGCGGTGGCGCCCGTTGGATCCTCATCTGCACCAATCGAAACGACGGACGAGTCACGGCAGTTCGTGAGCCCAATTGTTCGCAAGTTAGCTCGTGAACGAGGCATCGAATTGTCACAGATTACGGGCACCGGACCCTTGGGCCGTGTGGTTCGCCGAGACCTTGAGAGTTTCGCACCGGGCAGCGCAAGCGTGGCGTCCTCGGGAACCTCGCCCTTATCGTCGAGTTCAGAACTTGCGACTCAAGAGCATTCGAGCAGCTACTCAACTGTGCCGCACACCGGAATGCGTCGCGCAATCGCACGTCGCCTCACCGAGAGCAAGTCAACCGTTCCCCACTTTTACGTCACCGCGGATTGCAAAGTTGACGCGTTGCTCGAACTTCGCGCGAGCATCAATCAATCTTCATCGGTCAAGATCTCGGTGAACGACATAGTTGTGAAGGCAGTTGCAAGCGCGCTTATGGATGTTCCAGACTCGAACGTCGTGTGGAACGCCGAGGCCATGCACAAGTACGATTCGGCAGACATCGCTGTTGCCGTAACTACCGAGGGCGGCTTGTTCACACCCGTCATTCGCGGTGTTGAAAAGCGCTCTCTCAGTAACCTGAGCATGGAAATTACGGAAATGGCTGCTCGCGCACGCGCAGGCAAGTTACGCCAAGAAGAGCTTGAAGGCGGCAGCTTTGCCGTGAGCAATCTGGGCATGTTTGGGACCAAGGAATTCAGCGCAATTTTGAATCCACCTCAGTCGGGAATCTTGGCCGTGGGGGCAGCGTCACCGCGTGTGATTGTTGAGGATGGCGAAATTGTGATCGCTAACGTCATGACGGTTACGCTGTCCGCGGATCATCGCGCGGTAGACGGTGCACTCGCAGCCCAGTGGTTAGCGGCATTCGTGAAGCGAATCGAAAATCCACTCAGCATGTTGGTTTAACGCGAAGCGATTAAGAAGTCTGGCCCGTTAACTTGCGGGTTTTTGCGTCGCCCATCGCATTCAGTACATCGACGGCAGACTTCGCGGGCAGTGACGGTGTCGCAGATTTTGCAGGGCCGAGGTTGCTGAGGTCCAAATTTTCCCCGTGCTTGCTGCCAATGACAAACCAAATCCCGCGTGCGGGTTTAGCCGAATTGTTTTCGAACATGTGCAAACGGTTTGCATCGAAGCTGAAAGAGTCTCCTGGGTAAATCTCGTGGACATCGTTTTCGATTCGAAGAGTCAAGGTGCCTTCGATGATCAATCCGTACTCGAGGGCATCGTGGCGCATCATTTTGCCTTCAACAGAACTTGAGCTGCCCGGTTCGTAGGTCACCATGAGTGGGTCGGCATCGTCACGTCCGCCGTCGGCCAAACGCTCCCACACCACGCCGTTTTCCATTTCAATCACTGGATTCTCGCTACGGCGCTGCACGATTCCGTGGTGCCCATCTTCGTAACCAGAGTCGTCAGCCGCTTTGCTATCTGACTGGCTCATTCCCTTCATCAGCCCATCCAGCGAAACCCCGAGGTGGTTCACCAATGCGTAGAGAGTGGACACCGATGGCTGCGTCTTGCCGGTTTCGACCTGCGAGAGGAGGCTGGCGGAAACGCCGACTGCAGAAGCGACGTTTCTCAAACTCAATTTGCGAGAAAGTCGGACTCGACGTAGCTCTTCACCGATAGCGAAATGCATCGAGTCCCCTCTTTTGCGCTGGCACCCGACATCCAGGTGGTTTACCATCACCTTACAGAATAGATACCCAATATTCATTATTTGTTTATGAAATGGGCAAAAAGTGGTCAAATTCGCGCTTCGTGTTTAGTCAAACTGCACATAAACTTGATTAAACGACAGCGTGGGAAGGCTTCATGAAACTCAACAATGGCTTAGGCCACCTCGGTTATTCGACCCTGGTCCACCTCGGCGACACATGGGCCGAAATGAACGCCAGCCTTCGTGAGTTTGTCCCGCAGGTCAAAAAGCGGATATCCCCGAATGATCCTTTTGCGGTTTCCCTGCGCATTTCAGCGTCCTCAGCCAAAACCCTGACCGACAGTCCCGCGGAACGCGCGTCGCTTGCCGAGTTCCTTGCGAAGGAGGACCTTTACGTCTATACGGTGAACGCCTTCCCGTACGGTCCGTTCAAGGGCGAGTTGGTCATGGAGAGGGTTTACGAGCCGGACTGGACCACCGATGACCGTGTCAACTACACCAACTCGATTGCCGACATTTTGGCCGAGATTTCGCCGGCCGACGTGAATCCTTCGATTCAGACGGCACCCCTCGCATTCAAGCCAAATGTTGCCGGGGAGGCATATATCAAGAAGTTCACGCGCAACGTGTTCCGGGTCGTCGCTCACTTGCGCGACCTCGAAGAACGCACGGGGCGCCGAGTCAAACTTGCGATTGAACCAGAACCTGCGTGCTATTTGGAAACCACGGACGAGACTCTTGAGTGGTTCACGGATCGGGTCTATTCACGCGCCGGTATCAGCGAATTGGCTGAGGTCGCCAACATTCCATTGAGTGAAGCCGAAGGGGCAGTTCGCCGTTACCTGGGAATAGTTTTTGATATTGGGCACCAGTCAGTTGGTTTTGAAAACATCACGGACTCGCTGAACATGATTGTGAACGCTGGTATCCCAATCTTCAAACTTCAAGAAGCGTCATCGCTGTGGGTTGAAGAACTCACACACGACAAAATTGAAGCGCTTCGACGCTTCACGGACACGATTTACCTCAGCCAGACATCACTCAAGCAAGGCGGCACGATCACCAAGTTCTTGAACCTTGGCGAAGCGCTCGACGCATACGAGGCAAATCCGATCCCCAGCGAGATGCGCACACACTTCCACGTGCCCGTATTCCTCGAAGAGCTCGGTCCGTTTCGCACAACTCGCTTTGGCGTCCAAGAGGCTCTCGCCATGCACCGTGCAACCCCGCTTTCGGATCACCTGGAAATCGAGACGTATACGTGGGATGTTTTACCTCCAGAACTGAAAACCGGCGACATTATTGAGTACGTCAGCCGGGAACTTGAATTTGTTCGTAACGAATTGATGGGATAACTCGTGGCAGAGAAAACTCGCGTCTCAATCATCGGGCTTGGCTCGATGGGTACCGCCATGGCGCATCGGCTGCTTGACCAGGGCTTCGACCTAGATATCTGGAATCGCTCCGCTAAAGATGTCGAGGAGCTGCTCAGTAAAGGTGCACGACAGGTTGAATTAGTCGAAGCACTGCACAATGACTTCTTCATGTCGCTGCTTAGTAATGATGATGCGGCGCTAGACGTATTCAGCGACGAACGCCTCGAGCAAGCCAAACCTGGAGCCATCCACATCAATATGTCAACATTGAGTCCTGCCGCGTCAGCGACGCTGGCCGAACGTCACAGTAGGCAGGGAATTGGCTACATTGCGGCGCCTGTGCTGGGCCGCCCCATCGCAATCACGAGCGGCAAGTTGCTTGTGGTGGCGGCCGGAAAAGCGGAGCACATCGCAGCGGCAGGCGGCATCTTTGACAAGGTTGCTGCGCAGCATTGGAATGTTGGTGAAGACCACGCCAAATCAAATTTCGTCAAACTTGGCGTCAATTACAACCTGATTCATGCGCTGCAGGCCATTGGGGAGTCGGTGGCATTAGTAGAATCCGCTGGAGTCGATCCGAACACCTTCATGGAGATTCTGACCCACACCGCCTTTACCGGTTCCGCGTACGCCGGATATGGCCCAATGATTGTCAATCGCGCCTACACGCCGCGCGGATTCTCGATGGCGCTTGGTCTCAAGGACGTGAAGCTTGTTGAGGATGCAGCCACAAGCCTAGGACTCACGCTTCCAGTGGCCACCGTCCTTCACCAACTATTTGAGCAGGCACTCGTCGACCCGGACATCAAAGACCTTGACTGGTCTGCTGTCGCCGAATTGACCCGGCAAAAGAAGATTCACTAGACGTTTTCTTTGAACGTAAATCGGGGCTCTCTTTCGAGAACCCCGATTTACTAATTTTGGCGTTTACGCCCTTTTGAGACGTGTTTTTCGTGCACGTGCAACGCTGTACACGACTGCCGCGATGAGAATGAGCCCGGCCTGCAACCAGTACTGCCATTTTTGGTCGAGATCGAGGAAGACTGTGGCGTTGAGCACCTGAATGAGCAATACGGAACCCATCAACGTTCCGATATAAGTTCCACGTCCGCCCATCAATGAAGTTCCACCGAGGACAACCGCGGTAATTCCGGTCAGGGTGTATGTCACACCTTGGGTAGCGTCACCGATTCCCAGTTGGACAGCAAGAAGAATTGATCCCACGAAGACGAACAACGACCCAATGACATACGCGCCGATAATCGAGCGGTTGATGTTGACTCCAATTTTGCGCGCGGACTCTTCATTTGACCCAACCGCACGAAGGTTCCAACCCCAGCGGGACTTTCGAAGCAAGTACTCCATGCCAACTGCCGCGATTGCAGCGGCGATGAATACATAGGGGACAGGGCCAAGCGTTGATTTCATCGACTCGGCGATCGCCTGGCTGATGAGGCCTCCCGGCTCGGGCCGCAAAATGAAGGCGAAACCGCCGATGGCTATGTATGTCGTCAGGGTTGCGGCAATTGCCGTGAATTTCACAAACCTAATCAAGGAACTGTTGATTAAACCGACTAATGCCGCAACTAACGCCATCGTTACGAGCCCCATGATCACCGCCGTTAATGGAGAGTCGTCGTTCATGTAGAACGAAGCGATGACCACCAAGAACCCAGCCAGCGGACCGGTAGACAAGTCAATTCCGCCGGTCATCATGACCGTTGTTTGTCCAATGCCGACAAAAGCGAGCGCACTGACGAGAAGCAACATTGATTTGATATTGAAATCACCGAGGTACGTTGAGCTACCCGGCAGGATTATTGCGGCCACGGCGATCATCACCAGGGCCAGCATGACGGGCGGCGCATAATCGCCTCGGAGGAATCGGCGGAACTTTTCGACAGGGGTCTCGTTCCCCAATTTCTGTTCGCGGTCTTCACGTTCTAGGCGAATCACCTTAGTGGTTGAGGTAACGGCCGCCTCGATCATTGCCTCTTCACGGTTTTCACCATCGTGCAGGGTTTTGACGACCTGTCCACGTGACAATACGTACACCGTGTCGCAGAGACCTTCGAGTTCCTTCGCGTCGGATGACGCAACCACGACAGGAATTCCGTCTGCTGATGCCTTACGCAAGATCTCGTAGAGCTCTAAACGGGCACCGACGTCGACGCCCTGAGTCGGCTCGTCGGCCAGAACCATGACGGGGTTCGACAGCAGGGCGCGGGCCAGGACCACCTTTTGCTGGTTTCCACCCGACAGTGCGGAGACCGGCGCCTCAAGGCTCGGCGCCTTAATGGACAGCGAACTGAGGGTTTCATGAACCTGGTCCACTTCTTTTCTGCGGCTCAAGAGTCCAAATTTTTTGAATTTTTTCAGCGACGACAGGGCCGAGTTCTCTCGGACCGACATACGCATCATGACACCCTCGCGCTGACGGTCGGCCGGCATGAGTGCCGCCTTGCCGTTGAGCTGTCGTGCGGTTTTGGTTTCACCGTTGATTTCGATGGAACCGGTGAATTCTGCCTGACCGGATAGCGCCTTCAAGAATTGCGACTGACCGTTTCCGATGACGCCGGCAATACCAATGATTTGACCAGGGAACGATTGGATGCTGACATCGGTGAAGCCGTTGCCCGATAGACCCGTGACCACAAGGTTTG
>WLFX01000024.1 GCA_009703545.1 Actinomycetota bacterium | reverse complement strand
CCCATAACGACGGGTCGCTTGACGACCGTGCCGAGTCCCAAAATGGCCGATTGAGGAAGGAATACGACGGGAGTATCGAACAACGCGCCACGTGAACCCGTGTTGGTAACAGTGAATGTGCCACCTTGCAGTTCGTCCGGAGTGAGTTTGTTGCTACGCGTTCGGTCCGCGAGGTCTGCAATCTCTGCCGACAGCGCCGCAATGCTCTTCCCGCCTGCGTTCTTCACGACAGGGGTGAGGAGACCACGTTCGGTGTCAACCGCAATCGAGATGTTTTCGAAGGCCGGGTAGACGATGTCGTCTCCTTGGACGGTGCTGTTGATGATGGGGAAGGCTTGGAGTGCTTCGACCGACGCTTTAACAAAGAAGGGCAGGAATGTGAGTTTCTGGCCGGTTTTGGATTGAAAGTCGGCCTTGATGTCGTCGCGCAGGGTCGAAACGTTCGTCACATCTATCTCAACGACCGTGGTGAGTTGGGCTGTGGAGACCATTGACAGTACTGCGCGTTCTGCGATGACTTTCCTCAGTCGGGACATCGGCACACGGGATCCGCGAAGTTCTGATGTCGCGAGCGGTACTGCGTCATCGCGGGAGATGGATGCCGCGACCGGGGCTGGCACAGTTGCCGGTACTACTACCGCCGGAAAGGAGGAATTCGCACCAGTTTCTGCAGCGAGAACGTCCTCCTTGCGGATACGACCACCGATTCCGGTCCCGACTACTCCAGCCAGATCGACGCCACGATCATGGGCTAGCTTGCGCACGATCGGGCTAACGTACGGATTCCCAAAACGTGGGGTCGGTGGCACGACGGGCGCGGTCTGGACAACGGGCGCGGTCTGGACGGGAGCAGCAGCGACCACTGGAGGGGTGAGAATAACCGGCTCGGACATCACGGGAGGAACAACCACGGGTTGCGCAGCGACGGGAGCTTGCACGACCTCAACAACCGGGGGCTCAGGTGCCGCGGGAACATCGACAACGGGTGCAGCCGGAGCTTCGACCGGCGCGACGGGAGCGGCACCGCTACCTTCTCCGATGCGAGCGAGCGGAGCGCCAACTTCGACGGTCTCGTCTTCCTGGGCGAAAATCTCTTCAATGACTCCGGCGACGGGCGACGGGATTTCGGTATCGACCTTGTCGGTAGACACTTCGACAATGGGCTCATCGACGGCCACCGTGTCTCCGACTTTCTTCAGCCAGCGAGTCACGGTCCCCTCGGTAACGCTTTCACCAAGTGCGGGAAGGTTGACGTTCGTGCTCATGTTGATTCGTTCTCCTTGAACAGGTGCTACATCGCGTGAAGCGGCTTGCCCGCGAGAGCGAGGAACGCTTCGCCAAGTGCTTCGTTTTGGGTGGGATGTGCGTGAAGATGTGGCGCGACGTCTTCGGGGTGCGCCTCCCAATTGACAATCATCTGCGCCTCACCAATGAGTTCGCCGACGCGCGCCCCAATCATGTGAACGCCTACAACGGGTCCGTCGACAACTCGAATGACCTTGATCGATCCGGCTGTTTCGAGAATGTGACTCTTTCCGTTACCGGCAAGGTTGTAGTCATAAATGGCTATTGCCGCGTCGCCATACTTTTCTTTCGCCGCGATTTCAGACAAACCAACCGAGGCGATTTCCGGTTCGGAGTAGGTGACTTTTGGAATGTTGATGTCAGAAACAACCATCGGATTCAGTCCAGCAATTTCTTCAGCGACGAAGATCCCGTGCTGATAACCGCGGTGGGCGAGCTGGAGTCCTGGGACGATGTCACCGACGGCGTAAACGCCGGGGATGTTGGTGAGTAAACGTTCGTTCGTGATGACGTACCCACGATCCATCGTGATGCCGAGTTCCTCGAAGCCGCAGTTTGCGGTCTGAGCCCCGCGACCGATGGCGACGAGCAAGACATCCGCGGTGAGGGTTTCACCGCCTTCGAGAGTGACGGTAACGCCGTTGGCGTCCTGAGTTGCGCTCTCGAAGCGCACGCCGGTTTTGAATTCAATTCCGCGTTTGCGGAAGGCGCGCTCGAATTGCTTGGAGACCGACTCGTCTTCGTTCGGGACGAGGCGCGGGAGCCCTTCAATGATCGTCACGTCGGTACCCCACGATTTCCAGACGGACGAGAACTCGACACCGATAACGCCACCGCCGAGGACGATGGCGCTTTGGGGAACGTAGTCCAGCGTGATGGCCTGTTCAGACGTCAGGAAGCGACCGCCGATGTCAAGCCCCGGGAGCGTCTTCGAGTACGAGCCAGTCGCAAGAACAACGTTCGTCCCCGTGATGGTCGTGTCGCCCACCTGGACAGTATTGGGCGAGGTGAGTTTTCCGTGTCCGTCGTACGTGGTTATGCCACGAGCTTTGAGAAGCCCTTGAAGTCCTTTGAACTTGGAATCGATGATTCCTTGTCGATACGTCGAGACCGCGGCGACGTCGATTCCAGCGAGCGTCGCGTCAACCCCAAACCGTGCCGCGTCGCGAACGCTGTCGGCGATTTCAGCGGAGTGAAGCAGCGCCTTTGTCGGGATACAACCGACGTGCAAACAGGTCCCACCGACTTTGTCTTTTTCAACGAGCGCGACGCTCATGCCCAATTGACTTGCTCGGAGTGCGGCCGAATAACCGCCACTTCCGCCACCAAGAACGACGAGATCTACTGCTACGTCAGCCACCAACACTCCTTGAAATTGTGAATGGAACCGGGCCACGCGGGAGATGCTGAAACCCAGTGAGAACCGCCTTCGAGCCTACCGCGTGTTCGCGGGGCTGTCTGCCAGCCGACGGGCGAATTCGATGAGGGTTCGCACCATCGTTCCCGTCGCGCCCTTGGGAACAAATCCGTAGGGCGCAAACGCGTTGTTGGCAGGTCCGGCGATGTCGAGATGTGCCCACGGGATGCGGTTGCCGTCGGCACCCAACCCGACGAATTCACGGAGAAATATTCCACCGATCAGCATTCCGCCCGCCGTATTCCCGACTTTAGAATTTGCAATATCCGCGACATCGCTCGCCAAAATCGGCAACAAGTAGTCCGGCAACGGCATCGCCCACGTTTCTTCGCCGACGGTGTCTGACGCGGTCTTCAACGCCGTCGTCACCTCGTCATCGCCCATGAGGCCCGCGATCCGGTGGCCTAGGGCAACGCGGGCAGAGCCGGTGAGGGTTGCGACATCAACGATGTAATCAGGGTTCTCCTCGCTCGCGGCAACGAGACCGTCTGCGAGGACAACACGACCCTCGGCGTCCGTATTTGTCACTTCCACCGTTTTTCCGCCCCGAATGGTGATGACATCGTTCGGTCGAATCGCGGTGCCCGACGGCATGTTCTCGGCGATACACAACCACGCCGTCACGGCGATGGGGAGTTTCCGTTCCGCGATTGCCCGTGTGACCGCGAAAACCGTCGCAGCGCCGGTCATGTCGTACTTCATACCGAGCATCGAGTTTGCCGGCTTAATCGACAATCCGCCGGTGTCGAACGTGATGCCCTTCCCGACGAGCGCGATTTGTCGCGTCGCTCCCTTCGGCGAATATCGAACAATCACAAGTCGCGGCGGACGGGCCGAACCCGCACCGATTCCCAGAATGCCTCCGTACGCACCACGCTCAAGCGCGTGTTCGTCGAGAACTTCGACTCGAAGTTCTGTGCCGCTCGACAGCTCGACGACTCTCCGCGCTAATTCTTCTGGACTCAGAATGTTGGGAACCTCGGTAACTAGGTCGCGAACGACTCCGACGGCCTTAACCCCCGGTCGGACGTCGTCGAATAGTGGGGCGTGACGCGAGACCAGTGTGAGGTCAGTGATGACCGCAGGGCGATCACCGCTCTTGCGCGACATTGTCTTGAGCGAACCTAGAAGGGCACCCTCGGCAATTGCGGTTGCCTCTGCACCGGACCGGGTCGGAATGTTGACCACCACGTGTCCAGAGAGCGTTCGCGTTGCCGTCGCGGCGGCGTAACGAAGGTTGGAAATCCGCTTCGGGCCGGACCCGAAACCGACGAGTGCGATTGTGCGATAGTCACTCCACTGAGGGGCGGGCAAAATCGACACGGAATCTGTTCCGCCGTCGAAACCGACGCGATCGATTGCGTCGGTCAGCCACCGTCCCAACTTCCCGCGAATGCCGTGGGACATTTCGCCGTCCTGGGTTTTCGTCGCGACGAGGACTAAAACATCAGCCGGAACAAGTGAACGGGAGTGAGAGACACTGGTCATAGCTCCAGCGTAGGCGAGACGTATTGGATACCGCCGTAGCATGGAGGTATGAGCGTGGGTCGACTGGTGTATCGAGAGATGGGTATCGATGTGCCCCGCGGTTTGCCGCTCGTGATTTTGCTCACCGGGTTCATCGATGCTGGCCGGTCCGTTGCAACGGCGGCGCGCCACCTCCTTGACTCGACAACGCACGAGCGCGTGTGGGTGTTCGATAATGACGAGTTGTTGGATTATCGCGCCCGCCGCCCAACCTTCACATTTGAACAAACGCGCCTGACGGATTACCGCCCGCCGGAACTGATTCTGAGACTGGTGACCGATGAACTGGGAGAGCAGTTTTTGTTGTTGACCGGTTACGAGCCGGATTATCGATGGGAAGCTGCCGCAGAAGCTGTTGTCACGGCGATTGAGAAGTTCGAAACCTCCGAGACAATGTGGGTCCACGCAATCCCGATGCCCGTTCCGCACACTCGACCGGTTGGTATGACCGTGAGCGGAAATCGAGAAGACCTGATCGAACAGTATTCGGTCTGGAAACCTACGACCGAAGTACCAGGAACTTTCGTTCACTTGGTCGAGTTCATGCTCACCAAACTGGAACACCCTGTTGCGGGTTTTGTGCTGTTGATTCCCCACTACCTGGCGGACGCCGAATACCCAGCTGGAACCCTCGCAGTGGTCGATGCAATCACGACGGGCACGGGAATATCGCTGCAAACCGATGCGTTGAGAGAAACGGGTCGGGAGTTCCTCACGGGGATTGCCGATCAAGTTGCCGACAACGACGAACTCGCGAAACTCATCACGAATTTGGAAAGTCGTCACGACACGTACATGCTCGACAACCCGACTCCGTCACCGTTCGTCGACGACGAAGGGCAGTTTCCTAGTGCCGAGAGCATCGCGACCGAACTGGAAAACTTCCTGCGTACACGTGGTAACTCGGACGACTAGTCGGCCGTGGTAACCTGTCAACTGAAAGACCCCGAGTCAGCGGCCCAGCCGATTTGACACGGGGGTTTCTACTGCCCGAAAGAGGAAATCTTCATGGCTGATGCCCCCCGACTTTTCAATCTTTTTAATCGAAAGAGCAAGATCGAAGAGGTTGTTCCCGTGAAGCCGGCCGCGAAAGCTCCTGCGAAGCCGGCCGCGAAAGCTCCTGCGAAGCCGGCCGCGAAAGCTCCTGCGAAGCCGGCAGCGAAAGCTCCCGTGAAGCCGGCCGCGAAAGCTCCCGTGAAGCCGGCCGCGAAAGCTCCTGCGAAGCCCGCCGCGAAAACCCCAGCGAAGTCGCCCTCGACAACTGCGACAAAGAAGGTTCCTGCCATTGCAAACCTCGCGAAAGATTTAGGCTTCGATGACGCAGACTTAATCGGTGACGAAGAGTTCGACGTCGTCGTCGTGGTTGGCGACGACAACATCATCGAGGTCGAAGACACCAGTGTTCCTTCCGGTGACGAGGTTATCGAACTCACGGACGACGAAGCCGAAGATGTCAAGACGGCACTGACGGCGACGTTGCCAGCGGACGCGATCCACATTTCCTCCGGTGATGACGAGATTCCATCGGTCTCGACAATGATTACGGGTGCGACCGCTGACCCGGTTAAGGACTACCTCAAACAAATTGGCAAGGTTGCGCTCCTCAACGCGGAACAAGAAGTAACGCTCGCACTGCGAATTGAAGCTGGTTTGTTCGCGGAAGAGAAGTGGGCCAAACTCTCGGGAGCCAAGCAGAAGAGCCGCGAAGGCCGCGAATACCGGATTATCGCAGACGACGGCGAGCGCGCAAAGCGCCACCTCCTGGAGGCCAACCTTCGACTGGTCGTTTCGCTTGCGAAGCGCTACACGGGACGGGGAATGCAGTTTCTCGACCTCATTCAAGAGGGAAACCTTGGTTTGATTCGCGCGGTAGAAAAGTTCGATTACACCAAAGGATTCAAGTTTTCGACCTACGCGACCTGGTGGATTCGCCAAGCGATCACGCGCGCAATGGCCGACCAGGCCCGAACTATTCGTATCCCTGTTCACATGGTCGAGGTGATTAACAAACTCGCTCGCGTACAGCGCCAGTTGCTCCAGGATTTTGGTCGTGAGCCGACTCCCGAAGAATTAGCGAACGAATTGGACATGACACCAGAAAAAGTCGTTGAGGTTCAGAAATATGGTCGCGAGCCCATCTCGCTGCACACTCCTCTCGGTGAAGACGGGGACTCGGAATTCGGCGACCTCATTGAGGACACCGAGGCGATTGTTCCACTTGACGCCGTGGCAAACCGTATGTTGTTGGTCGCGTTAGAGTCAGTCCTTGATTCGTTGTCCGAGCGAGAATCTGGTGTCATCCGCATGCGCTATGGACTCGGTGACGGTATCCCCAAGACGCTCGACCAAATCGGTGAGACCTTCGGTGTGACGCGCGAGCGTATTCGTCAGATCGAGTCAAAGACAATGACAAAACTGCGTCACCCATCTCGCTCTGTCACCATTCGCGAGTTCCTCGAGTAATGACCGAACCGACGGTCCCTGTATCTGGCGATCGCCACGGACCGCGATATGGGTTGCGCGCACTCGCCGCGGTGTGGCTTGGAAAATGCGCCGGAATTGTTCTCAGGTTGCTCGGTCGTGAAGGGACGCACGTCCCTGGCCGCGTCGCTCTGTGGGTTTGCCCCAATCTGCTGTGCGTCATCGGTCGGCCCAACACGGTGATTGTCGTCACGGGCACCAATGGAAAAACCACGACAACTAATCTGCTCGCCGATTCACTTGAAGCCCTCGGATTTCGAGTGTCAAGCAACAGAGCCGGTTCGAATCTCCGCGATGGAATCGTCGCCACCCTCATCGACGGAGTCACGATGTGGGGGAGATGTCGAAGTGACGTCGCTGTGGTCGAGATGGATGAACGTTCCGCGTTGCGAGTGCTACCAGAATTAGCCCCGAACATCGTTGTGTGCACGAATCTCACCCGCGATTCCATAAAACGAAATGCGCATCCCGAATTCATCGCGTGGATTTTGTCGTCAGCGTTATCGCCGACAACGACTTTGGTGCTGAATGCCGATGATCTCATCACGTCGTCGCTCGGCAGTGATTCGAACCGTCGCGAGTTTTTTGGAGTCGACCCGAAGGGTGATGAACCCCGGGAGCCAAGTGGTTCTGCTGTGGATGCATCGATTTGTCCGCGGTGTGACGAACGCCTCGAATGGGACTTTTGGCGGTTTAACCACATCGGGCGCGTCCACTGTTCAGCGTGTGGGTTTAACTCGCCCTCGGCCGATACACGTGTATCACTGGTCGACGCCGCAACTGGGTTGAGTGCGCTCACGATCAACTCTGAGACGGTGAACATTCGCGTGGTGAATGACAGCATTGTCAACGTCTATAACCTGGCGGCCGTCGCAGCTACGCTCGACGTACTCGACGTCGCGCCGCAAATGATTGGTTCAATCGTCGAATCGCTAACGCCGCCGTCGAGCCGTTTTGCGGACGAAACGGCGGGTGGTGTGCGAATTGTTCGATTGCTCACGAAAGGACTCGTTGGAGTGGCCGTCTCGCGAGCATTTGAGCACATTTGCTCGGTGCCCGGCAACAAGATTGTCTTGCTCGCAATCGACGAAACAACTGACCGCTTCGACGGAGTCGAGAATACGGCGTGGACCTATGACGCGGATTACGAATATCTCGCGGACCCATCGATAACCGCGATTTACGTCGGCGGAGTCCGTCGTCACGATCAGGCATTCCGACTGGCCATGGCGGGCGTCGACCCCAAGAAAATCGTTGTGGTCGAATCGGAAACCCACGGTGCAGATCTTGCGCCCCTCGACAACGTCGATGTGGTGTTCAATTTGTACAGCAATCACAACGCCGAGGTGACAGGGGATGCTGTCCAACGGACACTGCGGACACGCCTGCTGGAGAAGACCTCGTGACGCTCACGATAGAGATGTTGTACCCCGAGATCGCGAATTTGCACGGGGACAATGCGAACATCGAGTACCTTGCACGGTGTATTCCGAAGGCGCAAGTTGTTCGCACAGGTTTGAACGAAACTCCCGCATTCGTTTCTGGAAAAGTCGATTTGGTGTATCTAGGACCGCTCACGGAAAAAGGACAGATGCGTGCAATTGCGCGACTCACGCCGTTCAAAGCACGAATCGAAGAACTCATTCAATCGGGAACACATTTTCTGTTTACGCATAACGCGATGGAATGTCTGGGCTCGCGCATTGTTAACTCCGAGATGAATTACGACATACCGGGCGTGGGGATTTTCGATTTTTCGAGCGACGTGCGAATGTTCAATCGTTACACCGGAAAAGTGATGGGGTCGTTCGACGGAGTGTCACAGCCGATTGTCGGTTACAAATCTCAATTTTCAATGGTCTCGGATTCTCCCGAGACACCGGGCTTCATGACTACGACTCGTGGCATTGGCAGAAACACGACAACACACGTGGAGGGTGTCCGGGTCAACAATTTCATCGGCACGTCATTGATCGGGCCGGTCCTAGTGATGAACCCGCATCTCACCGAGTGGCTCGTCTCGTCCCTGGTTCCGTCGCGAAAACCAGAACTCGCGCTGAAGGATTTTGCGCTTGCGGCCTATGACGCTCGACTTCGTGAGTTTCAAGATAATCGAACGTGGTCCGCGTTCGAGCGTGTCACGCGTTAGTCCATTGCGCTGAATGATCTAAAGCAGCATCTCGAAAAAAATTCGCTAAATTGATTCGTCCGCTATGAGGCGGTCTGTTTCGTCGAGCCATTCCATCGCCGTCTCAGCGAGCGCCAACTTGACCTCGCTCGCGTGGTGTCCGCAAAAGAAGAGCTCACCGGACTGAAGACGAACACGCACATAGGCCTGTGCTCCGCAGGAATCGCATCGATCGAGTGAACTGAGTTCAGGTGCGGTGGCGGTTTCAGAGGGGGAGTGCGTAGTGGTCATGGACATCCTTTCGATGTCTCTATTCCATCACGAGACACGGACATTCCCGTCCGAAAATCACCCCGTTTCGCCATGGGCGTAAATTTTGTTCACAGTCGCGGAGAGCCTGCCTGTTAGCCGCCGCAGCCTCGCTTAGGGTTGGACACGTCCCCGTCAGCGAAGGTTTCATCAATGTCTACCGAATATTCCGCCCGCCACCTCAGCGTCCTTGAAGGGCTCGAGGCGGTGCGGAAGCGCCCGGGAATGTACATCGGTTCGACGGACGAACGTGGACTCATGCATTGTCTGTGGGAAGTCATCGACAACTCGGTGGACGAGGCTCTGGCGGGACACGGTTCATCAATCGGCGTCACGCTTCACCCCGATGGCAGCGTCGAGGTTCATGACACGGGTCGAGGAATCCCGGTCGACATTGAACCTCGCACGGGCCTTTCGGGCGTCGAAGTGGTGTTCACCAAACTGCATGCGGGTGGCAAGTTCGGGTCCGGTTCCTACACGGCATCGGGCGGGCTGCACGGTGTCGGAGCGTCGGTGGTCAACGCACTCAGTGAACGCCTCGACGTTTTTGTCGACCGTAACGGTTCGACCTACGCGATGTCGTTCCATCGGGGTGAACCCGGAACTTTCGATGACAGCGCGGGACACGGGCCGCGCTCACCGTTCACGCCCTATATCGATAACTCTGAGTTACGTATCGTGGGCAAAGCCGCGAAAGGAGTAACGGGAACACGCGTTCGGTGGTGGCCTGATCCCGAGAT
>WLFX01000023.1 GCA_009703545.1 Actinomycetota bacterium | reverse complement strand
AGCACCGTCCAAGGAGACGACATCGTCTACCCGGCCTTCGAAAACATCTCGATTGCGGTTGACACCGAACGTGGTCTCCTCACCCCTGTCGTGAAGAACGCAGGCGGGAAGAGCATCGCGGCGCTGTCGGCAGAGATTGCAGACCTCGCGGACCGAACGCGTAGCAACAAACTCACTCCGGACGAACTGCAAGGTGGCACATTCACTGTCACCAACACGGGTTCACGTGGCGCGTTGTTCGATACTCCCGTCGTATTCCTTCCTCAATCGGCCATTTTGGGACTCGGCACGGTCGTCAAGCGACCCGTCGTTATGGGCGGTGACTCAATCGCAATCCGCTCGATGGTCTATCTTGCGCTGTCGTATGATCACCGCATCATCGATGGCGCTGATGCCGCCCGTTTCCTTAGCGCAATGAAGGTTCGACTCGAAGCAGGTGCGTTTAACGCGTCCGACCTTGGATATTAGGAGAACAACATGGCAAATGAACCTGGTCGCATCCGTCAAATCCTTGACGTCCTTGTCCTCGTCGTCAAGCGGGACCGTCTCGCCCTTCTGTGGCTAATCCTCGGCACGCTCGGTCCGATTGCGGCCGGAATCGTATTCGCAATCTCGGCAACCGGCGGGGAGCCGATTAGCTTCGTTGTTTCCATCATTTTCGGAGTACTCGCCGGCGTCCTCGGTTTCCTCATCGTTCTCGGGCAGTTGACACAGCGGCTGATGTACTCGAACCTTCAAGGGCAACCCGGGGCGGTGTCTGCCCTCATCAAGAATCAATTGCGCCGCTCGTGGCGCGGTAATGACACGCCGATTCGAATGAACAAGAATCAGGACATCGTCTACCGCGTCGTCGGTAAGCCCGGTGTCGTCATTGTGTCGGAGGGCGTTCGGTCTCGCGTTGCACCCCTTGTCGAGGACGCTCGCCGTGAAGTTCAACGCATTGTCCCCGGAGTCCCGGTCAACCTCCTGCACGTCGGTTCGGACGGTCTAACTCTGAAAGAATTTTTTCCCGCGCTCTACAAAATCAAGGGTCGCGTTCGTCCCGCCGAAATCGTTGTGGTGTCGAATCGCTTGAACTCGATCGCCAAAACTCCCGCGTCGATGATGCCCAAGGGAATCGATCCGACAAAGATGCGCGCGCCACGACCCCGCTAGTTCCGATTGCTTGTAACATCCCGGAAACATTCGTGTGACGGTTACGACACACGCTCTCGGTACCGTGAATCATTCGTTTGAGCACATTCACCCGATCAGCAGGAGGAAAAATGTTTAAGACACCAGCAGAGGTTCTTGCCTACATCACGAAGGAAGACGTCAAGTTCCTTGACATTAGGTTCACCGACCTCCCCGGGATTCAGCAGCACTTCAACATTCCCGCGAGCAGCGTTGACGAAGAATTCTTCTCTGTCGGCCAACTCTTCGACGGCTCGTCGATCACCGGCTTCCAGGGCATCGCCGAGAGCGACCTGCAGTTGATCCCCGATGTCACGACCGCGTACCTCGACCCCTATCGCGTCGAAAAGACACTGATTCTCATCTTTGACATTTACAACCCTCGTAATGGCGAGATCTATCACCGGGACCCGCGCCAGGTTGCGAAGAAAGCCGAAAAGTATCTCGCCTCGACTGGCATCGCCGACACCGCGTTCTTCGCGCCGGAGGCAGAGTTCTTTATCTTTGACGACGTGAGGTACGACGTTTCGAGTGGCTCGTCGTTCTACCACGTCGATTCGGAAGAAGCCGCGTGGAACACTGGTCGTAAGGAAGAAGGCGGAAACCTCGCTAACAAAACCCCGCACAAGGGTGGTTATTTTCCTGTTAGCCCGGTCGATAAGCTCGCCGACCTGCGCGACCAAATCTGTCTCCAACTCGCCGCCGCCGGACTCGAGGTCGAGCGCTCCCACCACGAGGTGGGTACCGCTGGCCAGTGCGAAATTAACTACCGGTTCAACACGATGGTTCAATCGGCTGATGACATCCTCAAATTCAAGTACATCGTCAAGAACGAGGCGGACATGCATGGCAAGGTTGCGACCTTCATGCCTAAGCCTCTGTTCAACGACAACGGTTCTGGCATGCACACCCACCAATCGCTGTGGGCAAAAGGCAAGCCGTTGTTTTACGACGAAAAGGGTTACGCAGGACTGTCGGACATCGCGCGGTGGTACATCGGTGGAATCCTCAAGCACGCGGGCGCAATTCTTGCATTCACAAACCCCACGATGAACTCATACCGCCGACTGGTCAAAGGTTTCGAAGCGCCGGTCAACCTGGTCTACTCGGCCGGTAACCGTTCGGCCGCGATCCGAATCCCGATCACGGGCACTAACCCGAAGGCAAAGCGAATCGAGTTCCGTGCTCCTGACGCGTCGAGCAACCCGTACCTCGCGTTCGCCGTGCAGATGATGGCCGGACTGGACGGAATCCTCAACAAGATAGAGCCTCACGAGCCTGTCGACAAGGACCTCTACGAACTACCGGCCGACGAAGCCAAGCTCATCCCCCAGGTACCCGGCTCGCTTGACGAGGCGCTCATCGCACTCGAGAACGACCACGAATTCCTCCTCCAGGGAAACGTGTTCACCAAGGACCTCATCGACGAATGGGTAAACATGAAGCGCGCGATGGAAGTCCTTCCATCTGCGCAGCGCCCGCACCCCTTCGAGTACGAGACCACTTTCTCCTGCTAGACAACTGTTTGCGACGAAAGCGCCACCCTCGGGTGGCGCTTTCGTCGTTAGCCCGGATAGAAGATTCGCTCGAAAACCTGACGACTCTGGCGGGTAACGCGCAAATAGTCATTCTCGAGATCTGCTCCGCGTCCGGCGGGGTAGGCGAGAAGTCGTGCGATTCCCTCTAGTGCAAGCCGATCCAGTGGCACGACATCAGACCCCTTGCCCGTGAAGAGAGTGGTCGCGGAGCGAATTCGTGAACTCAGCAACCAGGCGTCCCGAAGTGCTGCGCCATCCGCCTCGGCGACAACACCGCTCGCGATCTCAGCAGCCAATGCCTCGAGCGTTGACGGCGATCGCACAGTCGCGTTGCCAGGTCCGTGTTGCAATTGCAACAGTTGCACCAGCCATTCGACGTCACTGAGTGACCCTCGACCAAGTTTGGTGTGTCGCGAGGGGTCCACCCCGAACGGGAGCCGCTCGGTTTCGACACGAGCCTTGATACGACGAATCTCTCGAATTCCTTCGTCCGAAATCTCGGTTGTGTAGCGGACTCCGTCGGCCATCTCATCGAACGCCGCCAACAGGGCAGGGTCACCCGCGACCGGCGTGGCCCTGATAAGCGCCTGTGTTTCCCAAATATCACTCCACTGCGCGTAATACGCTCGATACGCCTCGAGAGAGCGCACCAGAGGCCCGTTCTTGCCTTCCGGTCGAAGTCCTGCGTCGAGACCGAGAGGGAACCGCATATCCTCGGTCAACCTCGTCACTGACTGAACAATCTTTTCGGCGCTCTGATGGGCGAAGTCGCCCGCCCCGGTATCACGGAACACCCAGACCACATCGGTATCTGACGAGAATCCGAGTTCTTGACCACCGAAACGCCCCATTGCGATGACAGCAAATTCAATGCCGTCTATTCCCCGACGAGCGAGTCGTATCGCGGCGTCGATGGTGGCCGTTGCGATATCCGATAGTGCGATACCCGTCTGTTCGATATCGATCAGATCGAGAACTACCGCCAATGCGACGCGCAAGAGCTCACGCCTTCTGGCAAAACGAACGGCTTTTGCCGCGTCCTCAACATTGTCGTGGCGAGAATCAATGGCACCGAACTCTTCCATCAGTGTCGCTCGCGTTCGCGGTCGCAGATTCTCGTCGTCATCGAGCCACGCAACTGCGTCAGGAACTCGTTCGATGAGGATCGCGGCGTAGCGCGAAACCGAGAGAACGCGACTGAGCCGCTGTGCGGCGCCGACCGAATCGCGGAGCATCCTTAGGTACCATGGCGAGTCGCCGAGCGAGTCGCTGATGGTGCGAAAGGCGGCAAGCCCACCGTCGGGGTCAGTGCCCTCGGACATCCAGTGCAAAAGGACCGGTAACAGGTTCCGTTGAATAGATGCACTTCGCGAAATCCCTGCTGTCAGTGCGGCAATGTGTCGAAGGGCACCGGCTGCATCTCGGAAACCACTCGCGCTCAGTCGTGCTTCCGCCTGAACGCTCGACAGCGAGATGGTGTCCTCACCTAGATTCGCAACGGCCGAGAGTAACGGGCGATAGAACAGACGCTGGTGTAATGAACGAACGTCTCTTTTGATGTCGTTCCAGCGCGTAAGCAGTGCTTCACTGGTTTCGGCTAGCCCCGAGGCACGCGCAATAACTCTGAGCAATTCAGAGTCGCGTGGCATGAGATGGGTTCGGCGCAGAGCAAGGAGTTGGACGCGATGTTCCAGCACTCGTAATTCTCGATAGTGGCGTGAAAACGAATGGGCCTCGGTACGACCGATATAACCACCCTCCGACAATCGGGTGATCGCCGTGAGGGTATCGCGGACACGAACTGTTTCGTCATCTTTGCCGTGTACCAGTTGCAATAACTGCACAGTGAACTCGACATCCCGCAGGCCGCCTGGGCCCAACTTGATCTGCACATCCCTGAGGTCGGCGGGAATATTCTCGGTTACTCGCTCGCGCATCTTTTGGACCGACTCAACGAAACCTTCACGCGCAGAGCTTGACCACACAACGTCCGAGAGAGCGGCGAGGTAGTCGCGACCTAGCGCGGTGTCGCCTGCCATTGGTCGCGCTTTGAGCATGGCTTGAAATTCCCAGTTCTCGGCCCACCGCTCGTAATAGGCTACGTGCGATTCCAACGTTCGCACCAACGCACCTTTTGCACCTTCCGGGCGCAAATTGGTGTCCAATTCCCAAAGGGCTGGCTCGAGACTCGGCTCGCTGACGGTCGCGACAATCGACCGCGCCCACTTGGTTGCCACATCGACGGCATCGTTTGAATCGATACCGCGCGCATCACACACAAAGATCACGTCGACGTCCGAAACGTAGTTCAGTTCACGAGCGCCCGCTTTACCCATCCCCACGATGGTGAGGACCGTGTTGTCTTTGATGTTGGCCGGTGCGTCAACCTTGTCCTTCGCCAGTTGAAGCGCCGCGTCGAGAACCGCGCCGGCGAGGTCGGCAAGGGCAGCGCCGACCAGATGAACAATCGAGGATGCGTCCTGTTGCGAGAGGTCCCACGACGCGATTGTGACCAGATGCTCGCGATAGCAGAGGCGAATGTCGTCGGCGGACTCCGCTCCAGAGAATGCGTCACGGTAGTCCGCTTCCGTGGGCAACGATTCGGGCGGAATCACCCGGTCGAGAGCAGACGGCTTTCGCACAAGGAACTCGGCAAGACCGTCACTGACTCCGAGAACCCGGATCAGAGCGGCGCGATGTTCAGGCACGGTAAGGACCTCATCGAGAAAGGCGCGGGACGAGTCCGCCAAACGGCTGAGCCAACGGAGCGCATTATCGGCACTGGCGGCCACGGTGAACCACTCGGAGTCGAAACCATTGCTTACCAAGAGTTCGCGCGCACCTGACAGATCGAGAAACCCGACTCGGGCTAGATTGGTGAGGCTCGGTGCTGCGGCCATGCCTACAACTGGCGGAAGTTCGTGTCCAACTCCCACGGCGTCACCTGGCGTCCGTAGGCGTTCCATTCCGCTTGTTTGTTGCGTATGAAGAAGTTGAAGACCTGCTCACCGAGAGTCTCGGCAACTAATTCACTTTCCTCCATGTAGTGCAACGCGCGGTGCAAATTTTCGGGGAGTGGCCGGTAGCCGAGTGCTCGCCGTTCCGTCGCCGTGAGGCTCGCGATGTCGCCCTCGGCCTCGGGCGCAAGCTCGTACCCTTCGTCGATGCCCTTCATTCCTGCTGACAAAAGGAGCGCGTAAGCCAGGTAAGGGTTTGCGGCTGCGTCCAAACCGCGGTATTCGATTCGAACGGACTGTTCTTTACCCGGTTTGTACATCGGAACGCGCACAAGTGCCGACGTGTTGTTGTGACCCCAGGTGATGAAGGGTGGCGCCTCCCCACCACCCCAGAGTCGCTTGTACGAGTTCACGAACTGGTTGGTAACCGCTGTGATCTCGTGAGCGTGGGTGAGAATTCCGGCGATGAACTGCCGACCGATTGTCGACAACTGGTAAGGCTTGCTCGCGTCGTAGAACGCGTTCGAGTCACCCTCGAATAGCGACATGTGGGTGTGCATTCCACTCCCCGGGTGGTTTGCGAGGGGTTTCGGCATAAACGTCGCGTAAACGCCCTGTTCGATCGCGGCTTCTTTCACAACCGTCCTGAAAGTCTGAATGTTGTCGGCGGTCGTCAACGCGTCGGCGTATCGCAGGTCGATTTCATTTTGGCCGGGGCCCGCTTCGTGGTGCGAAAACTCGACGGAGATTCCGAGGTCTTCCAAATGGCGAACAGCGTTGCGACGGAAATCGTGCGCAGTTCCGCCGGGCACGTTATCGAAATAGCCCGCCTCGTCGACCGGGACGGGGTTTTCCTGATTGTTGTCTTTGAAGAGGTAAAACTCGATTTCGGGGTGCGTGTAAAAGGTGAAACCTTTTTCTGCCGCCTTGGCGAGCGCGCGGCGCAAAACGTAACGAGGGTCCGTGGCTGCTGCTTGTCCGTCCGGAGTTGTGATGTCGCAGAACATGCGCGCCGTAGGGTCCACTTGACCGCGCCACGGGAGAACCTGGAAGGTTGTGGGGTCCGGGTGCAACAACACATCCGCTTCGTAAACACGGGTGAGTCCCTCAACCGAAGAGCCATCTACGCCGAGTCCCTCGGCGAAGGCGCCTTCAACTTCGGCCGGCGCGAGCGCGACGTTCTTGAGCGTTCCTGAAACGTCGGTGAACCACAAACGGACGAACTTGACACCGCGTTCCTCAATGGTGCGGAGCACAAACTCCTGCTGCTTTTCCATGGGGCTCCTTCGACGCTTTCCCTGCGCTACTAGGCTACTTGTTATGTCGAGGATTCGGTTCGCGCTAGCCCAACTGAACCCCATCGTGGGAGACGTTACGGGAAACTCGCTCGCGATTCTTAACGCCGTCTCGACTTCGTATGCGCGCGGCGCCCGTGTGATTGTCACACCAGAGATGTCAATTACGGGATACCCCGTCGACGACCTGGCATCGAGTGCGGATTTCATCAGCCAATCCGAAGCCGGGGTCAACTCTCTCGCCGCTCGACTCGCGTCGGACGGTTTCGGCGATGCGGTCGTCGTCGTTGGTTACCTTTCTGAAGCCGCGAAAACGGAGTTCGGTGGCGCCAGAGCACACAACTCGCTCGCGGTTCTGCACAACGGACGGTTGGTTGCAACGTACGCCAAACGTCATCTCCCGAACTATTCCGTCTTTGACGAAGAGCGTGTGTTCGTCCCCGGCGACGGAACTCTTGTGCTTGAACTCGGTGGTGTGCTGACCGGATTTCTGATTTGTGAAGATCTATGGCGCTCTGATGGGCCCGTCGCCGAGCTTGCCGCTCGTGATTTAGACGCGGTCGTCATCATCAATGCTTCGCCGTTTGACACGGGCAAGGACGAGACGCGCTTCCCGTTGTTAGCGACCAGGGCCGCCGAGTTCGGAGCGACGGTCGTGTACGTCAACGCGGTGGGCGGACAAGACGACCTCGTCTTCGACGGAGACAGTGCGGTTCTCGACTCCTCCGGCGCGACCTTATTGCGGGCGACGCAATTCGAGTCAGCCCTCGAACTGATCGACATCGCCGGCAACCGAGAATCGGTAAACGGAATCCCGCTAACGGAACCTTCCGACACCGTCACCCCATTCATTGGGTTCGATCTGCCTGACCTTGAGGCCATCTGGGGGGCGCTGGTGCTGGGCGTGCGCGATTACGTCACCAAAAATGGTTTCCCCTCCATCGTCTTGGGGCTCAGTGGCGGTATCGACAGTGCGGTGTGTGCCGTCATTGCAGCCGACGCAATCGGCGCGAACCGGGTCTATGGAGTTTCGATGCCGAGCAAGTATTCAAGCGACGGATCGAAGGACGACGCTCACGAGTTGGCTACCACCATTGGTTGTCACTATGACGTTCAACCGATTGCTGACCTTGTCACGCCGTTCGAGACCCAATTGGGCTTGACCGGCGTCGCCGCCGAGAACATTCAGGCGCGAGCTCGAGGCATGATTCTCATGGCGCTCAGTAATCAGCACGGACACCTGGTGCTCACCACGGGCAACAAATCAGAGGTAGCTGTTGGTTACTCAACGATGTATGGCGACACTGTCGGTGGTTTCGCTCCCCTCAAGGACGTCTTCAAGACACTCGTGTGGGAACTGGCTCGTTGGCGCAACGCAACCGCCGAGTCGCGCGGTGAAACCCCGCCCATCCCTTTGAGTTCCATTACGAAAGCACCGAGCGCCGAACTTCGTCCTAACCAAACCGACCAGGATTCGTTGCCGTCCTATGACGTACTTGACGCGATCCTCGAACAACTCATCAGTCACCGACATTCGATTAATGCGGTCGTCTCGGCTGGCTTTGATCGCGAAACGGTTGAACGCATCGCTGGTCTTGTCGCGGGGAGCGAATGGAAGCGTCGACAGGGTGCTATTGGACCCCGAATCTCTCGAATGGCGTTCGGACGCGAACGCCGTCTGCCGATCACGGTGCGACACACGCCAGGTCTGAGCTAAAAGGGTTTTTGACGACGTGGCCACTCTAGAGCACGATTGTTAGGCGTCGGCGTCGTCCTCTTCGTCCCGCCACGCTTGCGCACGTTCGGCAGCAATTTGAGGCGCACGTGCAGCGTCCTCACGAGTCTCGAACGGTCCGTCACGGTCACTTCCGAGGGACAACGGTCCTTCTTCGACTTCTCCGGTTCGATGGTTGTACCACCACGCCATAGACACTCCCTCAGTAGAATGCCATTATCGCCCGAACTGGGCTCACCCGTACCCGGAGACCACCATGACACAGACAATTGGCATCGACATCGGCGGGACCGGTATCAAGGCCGCGATTGTTGATGTCGTCTCTGGCGAATTCATTGGCGAAAAAATCAAGGTCGGCACTCCCGCCGGAGCAATCCCCGGTGATGTCGCGCGCGTATGCCACGAATTGGTCGAACAACTAGATCCCGGTGGTTCGTTACTTGTTGGTGTGTGTTTCCCCGCCGTCATCATCGATGACGTCGCGTTCTCTGCATCGAACGTCGATGAGTCGTGGGTTGGTCTCAATGTCGGGGACCTGCTCGAGGCCACTCTGGGTCGAAGAGTCCATGTCGTCAACGATGCCGACGCGGCAGGGTTCGCGGAATACATGTTTGGCGCTGCACGGGGGGTTCAAGGACTCGTCCTGGTGACAACGCTGGGAACCGGAATCGGCTCGGCGCTGATCTACAACGGAGTTCTCGTGCCGAATTCTGAGCTCGGCCACATGACTCTACCCGGGCGCCACAATCGGACGGCGGAGCAACTAGCCGCGAATGTGGTTCGAGAGCGAAAGCGACTGTCGTGGAGCCGCTGGGCCGAGCACTTGCAGGTCTTTTACGAGACGTTGGAAATGTTGTTCTCTCCCACACTTTTCGTCGTTGGCGGAGGGGTCTCAAAGGAGTACGAGAATTTCTTGCCGCTATTGACTCTTCGGACGCCGATTATCCCTGCCGAGCACTTCAACAATGCCGGGATACTGGGTGCTGCCGCGCTCGTTCCAATCGAACGGTAGAGACGAGGGGCCGGCCGATACGCCGGGTTCTGTCGTGGACGGTCATCTTTCTCGACGCCGCGTTACCGCGGAGTTCTAGCAACCTACCCGATGCCTCGGCGAGCAGCGTCAATGGCATCTGTCTGGTCTTGCTCCGGACGAGGTTTACCTAGCGAAGCCGGTCACCCGGCCTCCTGGTGGTCTCTTACACCACCGTTTCACCCTTACCCTTGCGGGCGGTCTATTCTCTGTGGCACTGTCTCGCGGGTTACCCCGGGTGGGTGTTACCCACCATCCTGCTCTGT
>WLFX01000022.1 GCA_009703545.1 Actinomycetota bacterium | reverse complement strand
TCTTGATTATGACTCGTCGGAAGCCGAGTTCGTGCCGTCGCTGACGGTCGACGTCGACGCTGTGACCGCGCGCAAAGTCTTTCAGTTGATTGACGCCCTCGAAGATCTCGACGACGTGCAAAACGTGTTCGCCAACTTCTCGATTCCGGGCGACGTGCAAACCGAACTTGACTCGGACGAATAAGTGACCCGAATCCTCGGCGTTGACCCCGGGCTCACCCGGTGTGGCGTCGGGGTAATTGACTCGGCGTCGGCACGAGCGGTGGCCTTTGTCAATGTGTCCGTGATTCGTAGTGCCGCCGACGCGCCGTTGGAGCAAAGGTTGCTGACAATTCGTGACGGCCTCAACCTGGTACTCGACACATTTCGTCCGGATGTCATTGCAATCGAGCGGGTTTTCGCTCAACACAATGTTCGATCCGTCATGGGGACGGCACAGGTTGCCGGAATTGCGCTACTTCTTGCTGCGGAGCGGGGACTTGCGGTTGCGCTGCACACGCCCAGCGAGGTCAAGGCGGCTGTCACGGGATACGGCCGAGCCGACAAGAAGCAAGTCACGACCATGGTGACCGCAATTCTCAAACTCGATAAGCCTCCGAAACCTGCCGACGCGGCGGATGCGTTGGCGTTGGCGATCTGTCACGCGTGGCGCGGCGGAGACGTCGCCCTCGAGGGCGAAACAGATGCCCAGCGCGCGTGGCGAACGGCCGTGAAGGCCTCACGCTCGTAGGCTGACAACATGCTTGCGACCGTGCGTGGAATCGTGGCGTCGACTGGCGTTGGCGATGCCGTCATCGAGACAAATGGGATTGGCCTGCACGTTTCCGTCCCTCGTGACGTCGCGAGCAGGCTTCGAGTCGGAACGGACGCGTTCCTTCACACTGTCCTCATCCCTCGCGAAGATGAATGGCTCCTTTTTGGCTTCGACACCGCCGAGGACAAGCAACTGTTCACCATTTTGCGTGGAGTTACCGGAGTTGGACCACGAACCGCACTGGCGATTCTGTCGACAATGACCGCGATCGACATCGCGGAAGCGGTAGAAGCAGGTGACGATTCCCGGTTCCGAGGGGTTCCAGGCATCGGACAAAAGACGGCGTCCTTGATAATCGTGTCACTCACGGGAAAAATGCCGCAGGCGTCCAACCCTGAGACCATCGAACTCGCCGACGCCCTGACCGGGTTGGGTTGGGCAACATCCGCGGCGCGAGAGGTTGCGCGCGACGTCATTCGTGATTCCCCGACGGCCAACCTCTCTGAACGCCTCAAAATCGCTCTTGCGTCACTCGGCGGAAGCTCGTGACCGAGGTCGATGCCGACTCCGCGTTCGAGGGTGCGCTCAGGCCCAGCTCTCTTGAGGAGTTCATCGGTCAAGAAAAGGTTAGGAAACAGTTGTCCGTCATGTTGTCGGCGGCAACGATTGAGAGTCGAACGCCCGATCACGTCTTGTTGGCGGGCCCGCCCGGCTTAGGAAAGACGACACTCGCGATGATTGTCGCCCACGAATCGGGCTCGCCGCTGCGTATGTCGAGTGGTCCAACGATTACGCACACGGGCGATTTGGCCGCGGTGTTGTCGTCGTTGACCGAGGGAGAGACCTTGTTCATCGACGAGATTCACCGGTTGCCGCGAGGTGTCGAAGAAATGTTGTACATCGCGATGGAGGATTTTCGAATCGACATCATGGTGGGTAAAGGCCCGGGGGCGACGACCGTTCCGTTACACATCGCGCCATTCACCCTGGTTGGCGCAACTACCCGATCCGGGCTGCTGCCGGCACCTCTGAGAGACCGCTTCGGCTACACGGCCCACCTCGAGTACTACGAGGTGGGCGAAATTGAGTTTGTGATCCGTCGAAGCGCGCGGCTCTTGGGAATTGAACTCGACCCACACGCCGTCAGTGAACTCGCGCGCCGCTCACGCGGAACTCCTAGGATTGCGAACCGATTACTCCGCCGAGTCCGCGACTATCTTGTCGTTCACGATTCCGCGGGGTCACGCGATGCTGTGAACGCTGCGCTGAAAGTGTTTGACATTGACGACCACGGGCTAGACCGACTCGACCGAGTCGTGTTAACCACGCTCATTGAGTCGTTTCGTGGTGGCCCAGCAGGAATCACGACGTTGGCATCGGCAGTCGGTGAAGAGCGGGACACGCTCGAATCGGTGGTCGAACCATACCTGGTGCGGGTCGGTCTGATTGCTCGAACCCCACGTGGTCGTGTTGCGACACCCGCCGCGTGGGCATTGCTCGGGAAGGAGCAACCGAGCGGTCTATGATGGGAACGTTGTGTTCCCAGAGTCCCGAAAGGACGGTCACTGCCCATGGATCTGACTACCCTGATGATGGTCGCCGTTTTGGCGCTCATGGTTATTTTTATGATTCGCAATTCGCGCAAGCAAAAAGCTGATCGCGAAGCTCTTGTTGCCAAGGTTGTCAAAGGTGCGAATGTCATGACGACCTCGGGCATTTTCGGAACAGTTCTATCGATCGACGTTGAGCAGAACGAGATTCTGCTCGAGACGACACCGGGAACCAAACTTCGCATTCATCGACAAGCTGTCACGAGCATTGTGGAAAAGCCTGCACCTGTTGTTGCCGGCAAGGCATCAGAGTCGAAGCCCGTAGCCAAAAAGCCCGCGACAAAGTAATTCACCGGTAGAACGTGGCGACAACTAGTACCTCTTCCCGAGCGCGTCGTGCGCTCGTATGGCTTGCTGTCATTTTCGCGGCATTCGGCGCGATGATCGCGTCGGGAATCGTTTTTGACAACGCCGGTTGGAGTCCGAAACTTGCGCTTGACCTGGAGGGCGGAACGCAGATCATTCTGAATCCGCAAATCGCGGTCGGTGCAACGATAACTGAAGAAGAACTCGCACAAGCAGTCGGCATCATCCGTCAGCGAGTCGACGCCACGGGAGTCAGTGAAGCGGAAGTGACAACCCAGGGAGGCACGAACATTGTCGTGTCGATACCCGGGACCCCCGACCAGGCGACCCTGGATCGCATTCGCTCGTCCGCAAAACTCGAGTTCAGGCCCGTTCTCATTACGGACGCGTCGGATATTGTCAGCCAAGTAGCGACGAATGTCGCGGACGCACTGGCCAAAGACCCCACGGCAGACCTGAGTACTCTGGGCACACCCCAAACCCCTGCAACGTGGACTGTGCCGACTGCTGAACCCACCAACTTCAGCGACCTGAACTGGGTGACTCCCGAGATTTATCAGACGTATTTGACTACATCGTGTGATGCCTTGGATGCAGCCGGGGCGAACACTGCCGACCCGACGAAACCACTCACGGTGTGTTCAGACGATCAATACTCCAAATTCATCCTCGGTCCTGTCGAAGTTGATGGAACCATGGTGTCAAACGCTACGGCTAACTACCTCGCCGGCGCAAACGGTGTGCAAACGAACGAATGGGGTGTCTACCTGACGTTCAACGCCGCTGGAACGACCGCATTCGCCGATGTGACGGCGAGACTAACGACTCTCGTCGGTGCTCAAAACCAGTTCGCCATCGTCCTCGACGGCAAGGTTATCTCGGCACCACGAACGTTGGCGGCGATTCCCGACGGAAAGCCTGTCATCTCTGGTTCGTTCACCGAAATCTCATCGAAAGCGTTGGCCGATCAACTAAAGTTTGGTGCATTGCCCATCGGATTTGAAGTTCAGTCGAGCGATACGGTGACGCCGACGCTCGGTGTTGCACAACTCGAGAGCGGGCTTATTGCCGGCGCTATCGGGCTCCTTCTTGTCGTGGTTTATGCACTCTTTCAATACCGAGCGCTTGCGATTGTCACCATCAGTTCGCTTGCAACCGCGGGCTTACTGACGTATGTGGTGATTACGTACTTGTCGCAATCAAACGGATACCGCTTGTCTCTCGCAGGTGTCGCCGGGTTGATTGTTGCCATCGGAATCACGGCCGACTCATTTATCGTCTATTTCGAGCGCGTGCGAGACGAACTTCGTGAAGGCCGCACCCTGGTTTCGGCGGTCGAAACCGGATGGAAACGTGCCTCTCGAACAATTATCGTCTCAGGAGCAGTGAATTTGTTGGCCGCGATTGTCTTGTTCGCGCTTGCGGTTGGAAACGTTCGTGGTTTCGCATTCACGCTTGGTGTGACCACAATAGTCGACCTCGTCATCGTCATGTTGTTTACTCATCCACTCCTGCAATTGATTGCTAGGACTCGCTTCTTTTCGTCAGGGCACCCGTGGAGTGGGCTTGACGGAAGCGCTCTGGGAGCTGTTTATCGAGGGCGTGGGGAATTCCGGGTCGACCAATCGGTGTCCTCGGGAAAGCGTTCGCGTGTTTCGAAGGAAGCGCACAAGCGTCGTTCGATTGCGGAACGCAACGCGACGGACAACGGAGGTGACAAGTGAGTTCCATCACCCAGTTCGGAAACCGTCTGTACACGGGAGAAACGAGCATCAATTTCATCGGGCGCCGGGTCGTCTGGTACCTCACCTCACTGGTGATCATCCTGGTTGCGGTCGCGATTACGGTATTGCGCGGAGGTTTCGCCTTCGGAATTGAATTCCGTGGTGGTTCCGAATTTCAGGTGTCAAACCCAGCATCGATCGATACGTCGATTGCTGAGCGAACGATTACCGATTCAGTCGGCGCTGCTGCCGCACCGAAAATCTCAATTGTGGGCGGAAAATCCGTTCGAGTTCAGACCGATCAATTGACGGCAGACGAAACCGACGCACTTCGCCAATCGCTAGCCGATGCCTATGCAGTCCCCGTCGATAAGGTGACGTCCTCGTTCATCGGGGCGTCGTGGGGGTCGGACATAACAAACCAGGCCCTTAGAGCCTTGGCGATCTTCCTCGTGCTGGTGAGCATCGTTATGGCGTTGTATTTCCGAACCTGGAAAATGTCCGTGGCCGCAATGGTCGCCGTTGTTCATGACCTCATCATCACGGCAGCGGTTTATGGGGCCTTTGGGCTCGAAGTGACGCCCGCTGCCGTTATCGGGTTGCTCACAATTCTTGGCTATTCGCTCTATGACACGGTCGTCGTGTTCGACAAGATCCGCGAGAATACATCCGTCGCGTACGACGAATCGAAGCGTTCTTTTGCGGATTCCGTCAATCTGGCGGTGAACCAGACGCTGGTGCGCTCGATCAATACGAGTGTTGTTGCTGCACTTCCCGTGTCGTCGATTCTGTTCATCGGGTCGATTCTGTTGGGAGCAGGAACCTTGCGTGATATTGCCCTGAGCCTGTTTGTCGGAATTTTGTGCGGTGCGTACTCGACAATTTTCATCGCCGCCCCGCTCTACGCCCAACTTCGCGAAGGCGAGTCCGAATCCGTCAAACAAGGTCGCAAAGAGCGAACGGAAATCGTCCGCAACGCATCGGGAGCAGTCCGCTAACCTCTGACGCCTAAACTGAAGGCAGGAGGCGCAATGTCGGATACCAGTTCCACCGGATCGGCACAGCGTCGCGCGCTTCTCCCGAGGCTGTTCTCGCGTTCCGAAACGGGGGGAGCGCTCGAACGGATCCTTCGGGCTCTGCGTCAAACAAACCCGCGGGCAGACGTTGCGATAGTGGAGCGCGCCTACCAGGTGGCAAAAGCTGCACACGAAGGACAGCTTCGAAAATCTGGTGAACCGTACATCACGCACCCGCTGGCGGTCGCGGAGATTCTGGTGGAATTGGGTATTGGTGCAAAGACAATCGCTGCCGCGCTCTTGCATGACACCGTCGAAGACACCGCGTACACACTCGATGCGGTCACGCGGGACTTCGGCGCAGAAATTGGACTTCTCGTCGATGGGGTCACCAAACTCGACAGACTGAAACTTGGCGAGGATGCCCAGGCCGAAACCGTGCGCAAGATGGTGGTGGCGATGTCCAAAGACATTCGCGTGATTCTCATCAAACTCGCGGATCGCCTCCACAACGCCCGGACGTGGGGCTTCGTCGAGTCGGAGTCGGCCGAGCGCAAAGCCCGTGAAACGCTGGAAATATACGCACCGCTGGCGCACCGACTCGGTATACAGACGATCAAGTGGGAGTTGGAAGATCTGTCCTTCGCGGTACTCCATCCGAAACTGTATGTCGAGATCGACTCCCTGGTGACAGAGCGCACTCCCGAGAGCGATCGTTTCGTCAAAGAAATCATCGACCAGATATCGGGGGACCTCAAGGCGGCTCGTGTTAAGGCCCAAGTGGCCGGCAGGCAGAAGCAGCACTATTCGATTTACCAGAAAATGATTCGGCAGTCGCGGGATTTTCAAGAAATCTACGATCTCACGGGAATTCGAATTCTAGTGTCGTCAATTCGCGATTGTTACGCGGCGCTCGGGGCTGTTCACGCCCGGTGGAATCCAATTCCAGGGCGCTTCAAGGATTACATCGCAACGCCGAAATTCAACCTTTACCAGTCGTTACACACGACAGTATTTGGTCCCGACGGCAAAGCAGTCGAGATCCAGATTCGAACAATGGACATGCACAAGCGTGCGGAATACGGTGTGGCCGCCCACTGGAAGTACAAAGAGCGCCAAGTCTTAGGTAGCAAGTCAAGTGACGAAATTTTGCCAGATGAGAACATGGCGTGGCTCGCGCACATTACCGACTGGGAAGGAGAGACCGAGGACCCGTCCGAGTTCTTGGACACGCTTCGATATGAAATCGGGGCAAAAGAGGTCTATGTATTCACACCAAAGGGAAAAGTCATTGGACTTTCGGTTGGTGCGACTCCTGTCGACTTCGGATACGCAGTCCACACCGAGATTGGACACCGGGTCATGGGGGCGAAGGTCAACGGACGCCTCGTACCGCTTGATACAAAACTCGGTTCGGGCGACACGGTCGAGGTGTTGACATCGAAGAACCCCGAAGCCGGACCCAGCCAAGACTGGTTGAATTTTGCGACCAGCCAACGTGCTCGATCAAAAATTCGGAATTGGTTCACGAAAGAGCGCCGCGACGACGCGATCGAGAGCGGTCGAGAAGCTCTGGCAAAAGTTGTTCGCAAAAAGAACTTGTCTCTTTCGCGGGTTTTGTCCGCTCAGAATCTTGCCTCCGTTGCCACGGGGCTCAAGTACGAAAACGTCGATAGTCTCTACGCCGCACTCGGCGAAGGACAAGTCTCGACGCAGTCCGTGCTGGAAAAGATTATGGTGTTCGTCAACGATGTGGAACATGACGACGACACCGTTTTCGTTGTGCCGACGCGTAAACCTACGGCCACGCGCGACAACGACTCGGGGGTGCTTGTTCGCGGAGCGGCCGATATTCTCGTCAAACTTGCGAAGTGTTGCACTCCAGTGCCCGGTGACGGCATCGTCGGTTTCATCACTCGCGGAAACGGTGTGAGCGTTCACCGTGAGGATTGTCCTAATGTCAAGGGCTTTGACGACGAACGGGAACGCATGATCGAGGTTGAGTGGGCGGGGTCGTCATCAACGGTTTTCCGTGTGCACATTCAGGTAGAGGCACTCGATCGGGGAGGGCTCTTGTCGGACATCACACGCGTTCTGTCAGAGCACCACGTCAACATTCTCACGGCAACCGTGCAGACCGATTCTCAGCGACTCGCAACGTCACGGTTCGTCTTCGAAATGTCAGATACCACCCACCTTGACCGCGTTTTGTCTGCGGTCAGACGAATTGACGCGGTCTACGACGTATACCGCGTGAACGCGGGTTAGCCGATAGCGGCCAGCCACTCCTTCTTGGACGCAATTTCGGACTGGATTCGCGCCATCGCATCAGAATCGGAGAGCCCAGCCGCTTGCGCTTCGAGTTGGGCAATGGATGCTTCCACCTGAGCAGCGAAACCTTCGCGGAGAGCGACTTTCGCCGGGTTTGTTCGTTCAAGATGGTCGGTTTCGAGGGCTCGAACATGTCGTTCGATCGCGCGGATACCGTCATTAATTCTGCGTTCGTCGGCCTTGGCGACATTGCCGAGGACGTCCCACTTGGCGCGAAGCTCGCGGAAACCTCGCTTCGCTGTGTCGGCGTCTTTCTCGGTGAGAAGGTGCTGAAACTGGGTAAGGAGCGCCTCCTTCGCCTCGGTGTTCGCTGTCCATTCGGCCGAACCCGCACTGTAGAGAGCGTCCCCTGCTGCTTTGAAACGGTCCCACAGTTGATTGTCGAGGGTTCGTGCTGCGCGGGGCGCTTTCTTCCACTCCTCAAGAAGTGAGCGATATTGGCCGATTCCGTCCGCACCCTTTGGAGCGAGGGCTTCGGCCTTTTCACACAATTCCGTCTTGATGCTCTTCGCTTGTTTATCGGCGGATTGTTTAGTCTGGAAGAACGCACGCTGTGCTCGATCGAATGTCTGACGAGCCGTCTTGAAGCGATTCCACAATTCATCGGCGGCCTTCTTGGGAACACGGTGGGGGAGTTTTTGCTCTTCCTTCCATGAATCGAACAATTCACCAATTTCTTTCTGGGCGTTCCGCCAGTGAATCGAGCCATTGATTTGTGCCGCTATTGCTTCGACGCGCTCGACGATGGCCGTTCGGCGTTCCAGTGATTGGGCGGACGCTTCTTTATTCTCAGCGTCTTGTTTGTCCTTTAGGCCCGCAATCGACTCAGCGACCACGCCTACACGCAGACGGAGGGCGTTCAGGTCGCCGACAGCGTGTGCGTCCGTCAAGGCGACAACCAATTTTTGAATGGCGGCCAACAAGTCGCGCGCGGATGCTCCGCCCTTCGATCGTTGCTCGAGCAGGGTTACCTGCGACGCCAGCTCGGTGAAGCGCGTGACGTAGAACGCGAGAGCTTCGTCCGCTGAGACATCGACGACCTGACCGACACTGCGCCAGTCCCCGTCTTTGACCCACACGGTACCGTCGGCATCGACCCGACCAAATGTTGTTTCGCTTTGTGCCACGCGTCAACATTACACAGAGCACGACGTCTCGGATACACCGTTTCTGAACCGTTATATAACCGGTCCCGCGCATATCATGGACAGGTGACGGGCGAAACGGGGCTTTTCGGTGGCACGGCCCCTCTCGCCGTGCGTATGCGTCCGCGTTCCATCGACGACGTTGTCGGTCAATCTCACCTGTTGGGCATCGGTTCGCCCTTGCGCCAACTTGCCGAGCCTTCCGGCGTAAACGGGGTCTCGGTAATTCTGTGGGGACCCGCGGGAACCGGGAAAACCACAATTGCTCATGTCATTGCGCGGTCGTCCAGTCGACAATTCGTGGAGCTTTCCGCCGTCACGGCGGGTGTCAAGGATGTACGTGAGGTGATGGAATCCGCCTTGTCGCGAATTAGTGACGGTGGGTCGCCAACACTCCTGTTCCTCGACGAGATCCATCGCTTCACAAAGGCCCAGCAAGACGCGTTGCTCCCGGGCGTCGAAAACGGTTGGGTTACCCTGGTTGCGGCGACAACGGAAAATCCGTCGTTCAGTGTCATCACACCACTTCTCAGTCGCTCCCTCCTTCTCACCCTGCGACCCCTCACCGACGACGACGTGGTTGCGCTTCTCGAGCGCGCGGTGGATGCTCCGGAGGGCCTTGCCAAAGCGGTGGCCCTTGAAGCGGAAGCGCTTGCGGCCCTTGTTCGACTTTCGAGCGGTGACGCTCGACGCGCTCTCACCACACTTGAGGCCTCGGCGAACGTTGTCGGGACAGGCGGGACAATCACCGCCGACACGGTGGCTGCAGTGAGCGACAGAGCGCTACTCAGATATGACCGAGCGGGTGACGAGCACTACGACGTCATCAGTGCGTTCATCAAATCAGTTCGGGGCAGCGATGTTGATTCGGCAATTCACTATTTGGCTCGAATGATCGAAGCCGGTGAAGACCCTCGATTTATCGCTCGACGATTGGTAATCCTAGCGGCGGAAGATATCGGGGTCGCTGACCCGTCATGCCTGACGATCGCGGTAGCTGCAGCGGATGCGGTCCAACTAATTGGAATGCCAGAGGGGCGCATCCCGCTCGCAGAAGCAACCATCCACCTTGCGCTCGCTCCAAAATCAAACTCGGTGATTCGTGCGATTGATTCCGCCATTCGGGACATAAGGGACGGTGCTTTCGATCCGGTTCCGAAACACCTTCGTGACGCTCATTATCCAGGCGCGGGCAAACTCGGGCACGGCAAGGGTTACCTCTATCCACACGACATCGATGGGGGAGTCGCGGCACAGCGATATCGCGATGGCAACGCGCCCAACTACTACGAGCCGAGCGGGCACGGTCGCGAGCAGGAACTCGCCGAACGGCTCGCC
>WLFX01000021.1 GCA_009703545.1 Actinomycetota bacterium | reverse complement strand
GCAGGCGGTCCATCCACATCCATCCGCCGAAGGACGCCCCTACTCCGAGGGCAAGGCACAGCCATCCCATCGGTGCGCCAAGGAGAAAACCGAGGGCGTGTGTGCCAAAGAACTCGGTGACAATCAGTGTGAAAGCAGGAAGTGCGGTAAGCACGAGAGCCGAATGCCGGGCCGATGCGGCAGCGATGGTGGCCTCGCGTTCCAATTCGATGTTCGCGTCGAGGGCGTCGGCGACGACACGAAGGATGCGCGTCCGAGGCGCTCCTGTCTCCCGCGCAATCTCGAGAATCTCGGAAACAAAATCGTTGTCGCCTGTGCGGTCATCGAGTTGAGTGATCCCGGCGTCCAACGTCGCCGCGAGTCGCCTCAACTCGGTCGGTGTCATCGCGACACTTCGAGAACGTCACCAACTCGTCGAAGCAACCCCGAGCTCAGTCGAATTCCTAATTCGGTTCGCTCGCAATGAATGATGCGATCGAACGCGACCGTGGAGAGTCGCGCAATCGTCACGGGGTCACATCCGGCAATCATTCCCAATGCGGTCAATCTCTCGGGAACTTCACCGAGCGTTCGAGCGTGAAGCGAGGACAAACCAGGGTGACCCGCAGTGAGCGCCAAGAGTAGGTCGATGACCTCCGCGCCACGAACTTCGCCAAGCACGATACGGTCAGGGCTCATGCGCAACGACTCTCGCACCAATGCGCTCATCGTGACGTGACCGGCGCCTTCCGCATTCGCCGCGCGAGTGCACAGCGAAACGGCGTGAGGGTGGCGCGCCGAGATTTCCGGAATGTCTTCGATGACAAGAATTCGCTCCGAGGCCGGAATGCGTGCCATCAACAACTCCAACAAGGTCGTCTTGCCGCTTCCCGTTGCACCCGTGATGAGGATTGACTGTTTTACGAGTTCCTCCCAATCCCACTCCGAATCAACCAGGTAGTCCTCGGTCGTGACGGGAATGTGACGCGGGAACCGAAGCGTCACGATGGCACCGTCCCGTGCGACTGGTGGGAGCACGACATGAACTCTGACCTGACCGGCGAGCGCCGCGTCACCGAGGGGCCGTGCGTCGTCAACCCGACCGCCCGCCGTCTCGACGAGCCCCACCCCAATCCGCCGAGCCTCGCGTGGGTCGACAATGATGTCCGTCGTGACAAATCCACGACCATCGCTTCGCCATACTCGACCATCACCGGTGACACACAGATCGCGAACGTCGGCGTCGACTGCTGACGCAAGCGGGCCGAGTGCTGAACTGAGAGTTGGGCTCATAACCCCAGCGTTACGCGGTGATGTTCTATTTGCTCACTACCGCCACATCATGGGGACAATCATGCCCCTTTACCAACTGTCAATATGTTTGGCACTAACGTCTAGGCGAATTCGACAATGAGTTCGAGTTCGACCGGCGCATCCAAGGGCAAAACCGCAACACCGACGGCGCTACGCGCGTGACGACCTGCATCACCAAAAATCTCGACGAGCGTGTCGCTCGCGCCGTTCGCAACAGCAGGTTGGCCACTGAAGTTCGGGGCGGACGCAACGAACACGACAAGTTTGACGATGCGAGTAATGCGGTCAACCGACCCAATCGCCGTCTGCGCTGCGGCGAGAGCATTGAGCACGGCGATTCGCGCAAAATCCTTCGCGTCCTCTGGGCTGACCTCTGCGCCAACCTTTCCGGTAGCCGGAAGCGAACCGTCCACAAACGGCAGTTGGCCGGCGGTAAAGGCAAGATTTCCCGTGACGGTCGCGGGAACATACGACGCAACAGGCTTGGCAACCGCAGGGATGACGATTCCCAGTTCGGCGAGACGAGCCGTAACAGACATGTGGATTTCCTAACCGTTCAGAGGGCGCTTGAAATAGGCAACTAGCCCGCCTTCAGGGCCAGCAATGATAGTGACGAGCTCCCAGCCTTCCTCACCCCACGTGTTGAGAATCTGCGTAGTCGAGTGAATGATGAGTGGCGTTGTCGCATATTCCCACTGGCTCACGGTTGCTCCGTTTCGGAAATTCTTAGGTTGACTGGGTAATCTTGAGTCTATGCCCAACCTCTTTACGCGATTCACGACCACTGTCGGCTCTTGGCTCGGATTGGGCATCGTCGGAATCATTTCAGGTGTCCTTGTTACGGTCATGATTGCACCAGTCCTTGCCGTGAGCGGAATCGCAATCAAGAACTCGCTGTCTGTATTCGACGCTCTTCCGGACTTTATTGAAATCGGTCGTCAGGCTCAGAACAACGAAATTTATGTCCAGAAGAACGCGGACCCAGAGAATGGCTACGTGAAAATTGCCGATGTTTATTGGCAAAACCGAGTTGAGGTAAGCCTCGACCAAATGTCGCAATATCTCAAGGACGCGGCGGTCGACGGCGAAGATCGTCGTTTCTACGAACACAAAGGTGTCGACCTCACGGGAATTATTCGCGCCGCGATCGGGAACGTCACATCTGGCGGCGTAACTTCTGGTGCGTCGACTCTCACCATGCAACTCATCAAGAACATCTATGTTCAGCGTGCCGAAGCGTTGCCATCCGAAGAAGCGCGAAGTGCCGCCTATGCCGAAGCGACGGCATCGAGCACCGAGCGCAAACTGAAAGAAATCAAACTTGCGATCGGACTCGAGAAACGATTCAATAAAGAACAAATTCTGGAAGCGTACCTCAACATTTCGGGGTTCGGTGGAAACACCTATGGTGTTGAAGCCGCCGCAAATCGCTATTTCGGGGTCAGTGCACAAGATGTCACAATCTCGCAGGCGGCGTCGCTCCTGGCCATCGTCCAATACCCGGTCTTGCGAAATCTCGCACAACCCGAAAACTATCCGGCGAACCAGATCCGTCGCGACGACATCCTGAGGTCGATGCGCGATGCCGGTCACATCACAGAAGCCGAGTATCAAGAGGCGGTTTCAATTCCTGTCGACGAAAATTTCGTCAACCTTAAAGACCCCTCGAGTGGTTGTATCGCGGCCCAAAAATACTCACGGCATTTCTGTGATTACGTCGTGAAAAACGTGACGAATTTCGAAGCACTTGGGTCGACGGTCGATGAGCGAATCACGAACTGGAACATCGGCGGGTACAAGTTATACACGACGCTTGACAATTCGTTACAGAAATTTGCTCAAAAAGAGGTGTGGAATGTCCCTAAGTCGTCTCCGATCCTGAATATTGGTGCGGCATTCGACTCTGTTGAGGTCGGCACAGGCCGCGTCCTGACGATGACGCAAAACAAAATATTCAATGACACCCTCGAAGGTGGCGGGGCTGAAGCGAGCGCAGTCAACTTCTCGACTGACCGGGACTACGGTGGATCAAGCGGGTTCCAGACTGGTTCAACCTACAAAATCATGGGTCTTCTCGCATGGCTGAATTCCGGACGCGGTCTGAACGAAGTTGTCGACGCGAGCGAATTTAAAAAAGACCAGTCTCACTATTTAGACACCTGTACTGACGGTGGCGGACCGTGGGGTGGAATTTGGGAGTTCAAGAACGATGCTCAAGCCCCGAAAATTGTGACCGTTCTGGAAGCTGTGCGCGCCTCGATTAACTCGGCGTTCGCGTCGATAGGTGAGCAACTCGACCAGTGTGAGATTCGTAAAATGGCGGAATCCCTCGGAATTCACCGTGCGGACGGTGCGTTATTGCAAACTAACCCCTCGGCAATTTTGGGAACAAATGAAATCGCACCGCTGACAATGGCAACAGCGTGGGCTGGAATCGCCAATAACGGAAAATTCTGCGAGAGCATCATTCTTGATCACGCGGTGGGTCCCAACGGTGAGGAATTGCCCGGACAGCCGGTCACGTGTCGCCAAACGATTGACCCCGAAGTAGCACAGGGCGCAATCTATGCCATGAAAGCGGTAATGAGCGGGGGAACAGGATCTGCGGGTAACCCCGGGGACGGCGTCCCCATCTTCGGCAAAACCGGAACTACCGACAGTTCGTCGCAAACCTGGATTGTTACGTCCACGTCCCGCGTTGCCAGTGTGGCATGGGTCGGGAATGTCATCGGAACATACCCGATGCGTTCATTCCCCAATGGCGCTCTGTACCGCCACCAAATCATGTCGGCGGTGATGCGGATGGCCAACCAAAACTACTCAGGAGCAATAGATTGGCCAGCACCTCCATCACGCCTCCTCCAGGGCAGCGGCCTCGAAATGCCTTCGGTCGAGGGCCTCAGCGTAGAAGAGGCGACAACGTTGCTCGTCGGTCTCGGACTCCAAGTCAAACTTGGAGGGTTCGAGCCATCCGACTCTGTTTCCGAAGGAGATGTCACGGGAACTGACCCCGGCGAAGGGGAGTTAATCGCTGGGGGAATGGTCGTGAAACTTTTCCGTTCATCGGGACCGGATGTCACGATTCCCGACGTCGTGGGCATGACCGAAGCAGAGGCACGGGATGCGTTGTCCGGCACTGGCGTACCAGTGTCGGTGAAATGCTCGGCCGCCGAAGACCCGGCCGACCCGGACATTGGCTTCGTGATTAGTCAAGCCGGCAAGAAATCGGTGACGCTCACGATTCTCCAAGAATCCTGCCCGTAGTGATTTCGGCAGCATTGTTCGGCGGTGTTGCCGCGGTTGGTGCTGGTGTTCTTGCGTATTCAACACTGTTTGAACGCAACAGGTTCGAAGTACGGCACGACTCGATTGAGGTGCTCGAACCCGGCACGTCGAGTATTCGGGTTCTCCATCTTTCCGACATTCATTTAGCGCCGTGGCAAAACCGCAAAATCGCATGGATCCGGAGTTTGGCGTCGCTCCGTCCAGATCTCGTTGTCGTTACTGGTGACTCTCTTGGACACGCGGAATCCGTCGCCTCACTGGCGCACGCACTCTCGGTCTTTCACGGCACATCGGGTGTTTTCGTGCACGGATCTAACGATTATTTTGCGCCGCGAATGCCGAACCCCTTCACCTATCTCTTTCGGCCGTCAGAGCCCGATCAGGACGGGGAACGAATCGACACCGAAGGACTTGACGCGGTGTATTCGTCCCTGGGCTGGCTCGACCTCAATAACGCGTCGGCTCGTGTTTCCGTCAACGGCGCGTCAATCCTGGTCACAGGTACTGATGATCCTCACCTCAACCTCGACAGACTCGACCTCGTCGCCGAATCGGTCGAGGAGGCGCGTGGTGAATTGGCCAAGCCCGTTTCGGTGATTGTAGGCGTCACTCACGCGCCGTATCGTCGTGTTCTCGACGCTCTCACAACACTTGGTGCCGACGTTATCTTCGCGGGGCACACCCACGGGGGTCAGGTGTGCGTTCCGGGAATAGGCGCGTTGACGACAAACAGCGACCTTCCCCGCGCCCTCGCCCGAGGGATAAACGTGTGGAACCGATTCGGCCGCCACGCGTATCTCAATGTCAGCGCCGGGATCGGTACGTCAATTTATGCTCCCGTTCGGTTCGCGTGCGCCCCGGAAGCAGTTCTGATAACGCTTCGGGCAAAAGAAATCGGGTACGCTTGAGCCGATAGTTACGGGGTGTGGCGCAGCTTGGTAGCGCGCGTCGTTCGGGACGACGAGGTCGCAGGTTCAAATCCTGTTACCCCGACAAGGGAACGAGACCGCCACCGGCGGTCTCGTTCTCTTTACTGGTTGTAACAGGCGGGGCCCCATTGCGCCGGTTACGGGCAACCGCACCCTCAATCTCTGGCAAACCAACCTCGGACAAGTCGCGGTTGACCGTCCGTGCCGATGGGGTGTACCCCGACAAGGGAACGAGACCGCCACCGGCGGTCTCGTTCCCTTTAGCTCTCGTGATGTGACGAGAAACGAATGTTAACCCCCGCCGCAGACATCTCGGCAACCGCGGCAATCGTCGTGACCGGAGCCACGCCGACACACAGGTCCGCCAACACAGTGACGGTGTAGCCCTTCGCAATCGCGTCGAGGGCGGTGGCCCGAACGCAATGGTCGGTGGCTATCCCGACGATATCGAGGTGATCGGCCTTGGCCTTCCGAAGTACGTCATGCAGTGACGCGCCGCCGGGAGTGTGCCCCTCGAACGCGGAGTACGCAGGATGTCCATCTCCCTTATAAATCTGAATATCAATGAGTTCAGATTCCAGCCCGGGGTTGTAGGCCGCGCCGGTAGTTCCCTGGACGCAATGCGACGGCCAGGTGGTGACCATATCGGGTTTTGCTGCAAAGTGTCCGCCGTTGTCTCCGTCGGGTGAGTGCCAATCGCGTGATGCAATCACGCGCGAGTAGTCCGATTTGTGTGCTCGAATATACGCCGTAATCGACGTCGCAGTCACGTTCCCGCCTTTAACCCCGAGTGACCCACCTTCGGTGAAATCATTCTGAACGTCGACGACGATAAGTACGTTAGTCATGTTGTCCTAGAACGACGCAAGATTCGTGCCGCAGGTATAAATCCCTGCGACGAGTTCGTCTATCGCGGGATTCGCGGTCGAGTCAACCTGGCCTCGCGCTACGACTACAAAAGAGAGCCGTCCGTCGCTTTCGGTGTCAATTTGTCCGGCGAGCGAATACACGCCGGATATCCAACCAGTTTTCGCGAAAACATGTCCACGAGCAACCTCCGCATCGCCGACGAAGCGACTGGTGAGCGTTCCCGATTGGCCAGCGACTGGGAGAGCATCCCCAATAGCGGTGAGCTTCGCGTCTCCATCGAAAATCTGTTGGACGAGTTCCACCACCGCGCGGGGCGGGATCAGGTCGCTCGCAGATTCACCAGAGCCATCGACGAATTCACCACCGGTCATGTCCACACCGTGTTTAATAAGCGAACTAAGCACAAGTTGTTGGATGGAGTCGAATCCTCCATCGAACCCTGCACTGACCGAGGACGCCCGCATGAGAAATTCCGCCAGCGTGTTATCCGAGTACAACAACATCTGGGGGATGAGTTGGGACACAGGGGCCGAGCTTACAGACGCGAGTTCTGTCGTGTTGCTCGGCGCACTTTGGTAGTCGATTTCAACGTCACCGTCACCATTTCCCGCCTGTTGCAGCGCCGAAACAAATGCGTCTGCCGCACGGCCTGCCGGATCAGTCGAGCGGGGGCTGGTCTGCTGGCGCGGGTTTGTGCGGTCACCGTCGACCATAAATGGAACGATTCGAGGCTGGTACCCAATAGTCCGTTCAGATTCGGGCCAGGTTGGATGCCACGCGTCGTCGATTGGGAACATCGAGAGGTCAATCAGGACACGCGTAATCGTTGGGCTTTCTGGGTATTTAGCTTGGTACGAAGCCACCGTCTCACTGGCAAGTTCCGCGATGCTCGCCGAACCGGGATAAACGGACAATTCTCCTTCGCGAAGAGTCGGGTCCCCGCCACCAATGACGATGACGGTCCCCGCTGTCGAACCGTCGACTACACGAGTTGTGAGTCGCCCGTCTTTCCCCAGAACGTCGAGGGCTACCGTAGCGGTGATAACTTTCATGACGCTCCCCATCGGTATGGGATCGTCCGAATTATTTGTGAGCAACGGATTTCCGGATTCATCGAATACAACGACGGTTTGTGTGCCGAGCGCGGGATTATTCATTGCCTTGCCCACCGAACAGGTTCGAACTGCCGAGGCGTCGACTGGCGCGGTGGGTACAGGTCGAGCAATCGCCGTCGGCTCAGCAAACGGGTTTGTCGACCCTTCCGGCAGAAAGTAGCCAGCTGCAAAAGCCGTGCCAGATATGAGGATTCCGGCAATTCCGAGAGTCAGGAGTGGGTTCAGAGATCGTCGAGGTGATGCCGACGAATCCGGGTTGTCGGTTGTCAACGATTCGCTCCTCTCTGGTCTGTGACGATTATGAGCCGACTACGAGGTTCGAACTCGTGACCTTCTGTTTACAAGACAGATGCTCTACCAGCTGAGCTAAGTCGGCGACATCACCAGAGTAGCAAGTGACCTCTGGTGACGGGCGCTACTGCTGAACGCCTGCGGCAGTCACAACAGCACGAAGAAACTCTTCGATGCTGAACTGCGGTGTGGCGGTCGGGTCATATGACGGGTTGAACTGCGTGCCGTTAATGACGATCGTCGGGGTTCCCGTCACGCCCTCAAATTTCTTGTCCTTGTTGTTGATCGCGATGTCTCCGCTGATCGCTCGTTCGGTGCTCGCCTTGACCCAGTCTTTGAACTGCAGGTCGTTGATACACGCCTCGACTTTCGGACCTGCTCCCGATTGGGTTGCGAATCCGATGAGTTCTTCGTCTGTCCAACCGGGTGTTTCCTCTAGGGGCTGGTTCGCAAAAAGGGCGTTGTGGAAATTCATAAAGCTGTTGGGGTAATCATTCGCCACGCATGCCGCGGCATTCGCTGCGCGCAGTGAGTATTGGGTACCCTGCGAACGGTTTGTCAAAATGGCGATGGGGTGAATCTCGATTGTCGCCGCACCACGCTCAAGGAGGTCTGTAATTGCGGGTCCGTTGGCTGCTTCGAACTGACCGCAAATTGGGCACAGGTAGTCGACGTACAACGTGATGTCGACAACTCCCGCTGCGTTCGGAGGGCTCGCCACAGGGCTTGCATCAGACGGGTTTGGGGGGGTCGTCACGGCGACGTTCCCGGTTGAGATCTTGATACCGTCGCTCTGCATGTTAAGCGGCCCAGGGCCGGCTGGCTTAAACGCGGTGAGGATGACAGCAGCCAGCGCACCGATGACAGCAAGTGCCAATACTCCAAGTCCCAGTTGGACAAAAACACGGTTCCGTTTTTCGCGTGAATTACCCGCGAGACGCATATCACGAGCCTTTTGGCGCGCTAATTCCCGAGCTTGGTTGCTGGTGGGTCGTTGTGCGTTCATTGAGAATTTTTCCTGACTTCCGTGCGACGAATGCGCAAATGGCGGGACAACTTCCCCAGTTTAGCGCGCGCAGGCGATTCGGCAATTCCTGGTTACCACCGTCTACGCCCGCTGGGGGCTAACGGCTGCCGGCAATTGCCGATCGACGCATGGCGATTTCATAGAGCGTGATGGATGTGGCAATTCCGGCATTGAGTGACTCGGTGGCCGTGCCTATCGGAATCGACACAATGACGTCACAGTTCTCGGTGACGAGCCGGGACAGGCCCTTCCCCTCGCTTCCAACGACGATGAGCAACGGACGATCCGCGATGTCGATCTGTGGCAAAGAGATGTCCCCGCCACCATCAAGACCGATGACATAGACTCCCCGTTCCTTGAAGTTCTTGATTGCCTGATTGAGATTCGATGCCATCGCAACCGGAAGCCTCGCCGCTGCGCCGGCGGACGTTTTCCAGGCTGCCGCGGTGACTCCCACGCTGCGACGTTGCGGCACGATGATTCCGTGTCCACCGAACGCTGCGGCCGATCGGATGATGGCGCCGAGGTTGCGGGGGTCTGTCACGCCGTCCAGAGCAACAAACAACGGGGTTTGTCCGCGAGCTTCAACGGCGTCAAGAAGTTCGAGCGGGTGACTATAAGCGTAGGGAGGAACCGCCAACGCGATTCCCTGATGCACCGAGTTTTCGCCACACAGGCGGTCCATTTCGGGACGCATGATCTCGAGGATCGCGATGCCCTTTTTCGTCGCAAGCGAGAGAGTCTCTTTGACGCGATCGTCAAACTCGACCCGCGAGGCGATATACAGGGTCGTTGCTGGAACATTCGTTCGGAGCGCCTCGAGAACGGAGTTTCGCCCATTGATGATCTCGTTATCGCTGTCCTTGCCCCGACGAACGGTCTTCTGTGGCGCCTTCGAGTTTGTCTTGCCAAATCGCTCACGGGCTTCCGTCAATCGGTCCTGTGCGATCTTGCGCTTCCCCGCGGGATGCCACGTCCGGTCTTCCGCTTTAGGGGTGGGTCCTTTGCCTTCGAGGGAACGGCGCTGTTTTCCGCCGGAACCTTTCAAGGGACCCTTCTTGCTCTTCGCCGCTCCTGGTCGTCCTGGCTTAACCATTGTTGATGCTCCATCGGGTTGTGTCGGCGCCGTCTTCCAGCGTGATTCCCGCGGCGTCGATATCGTCGCGAATTCTGTCGGCTGTCGGCCAATCTTTGTCCGCGCGAGCACGGTTGCGTTCTGTAATTAGACGATCAATGAGTGTTCCCAGCGCCGCATGGGTCGCGTCGTTCGAGTCCGTGGCGACAGTAAGTCCCAGCACATTCACCATCGCCGCGACCTCGTTCGCGCGGGCGACAATGGCGGCGGAATCGGAGGCATCGAGCGCAGTGTTTCCCGCGCGGACTGTGTCATGGAGGACCGCCAGAGCGGCCGGAACGGCAAGGTCATCATCCATGGCAGCGGCGAAGGCGTCAGGAACCTCGGGGGCAGCGGTGACCAGGTCAGCGGTCCGTCGAACAAACCCACGAATTCGATCCCATGCCGCAGCGGCTTCCGCAAGCGACCCGTCGTGGACGTCCATCGTCGAACGATAATGCGGAGCAAGGAGGAAATACCGAGCCGTCGCCGAGTCGGTCTGCGACAACAATTCTTCGGCGCCCATCACGTTTCCGACCGACTTGGACATCTTCTGCCCGTTCATCGTGACGAGTCCATTGTGAAGCCAGGTCGCGGCAAAGTCGTCGCCGGCTGCGCGCGACTGTGCGAGTTCGTTTTCATGGTGCGGGAATCGCAGGTCAAGCCCTCCACCGTGAATGTCGAAACCAGGCCCGAGATAGCGGGTTGCCATGGCGGAACACTCAATATGCCAGCCGTGTCGGCCGAGCCCCCACGGGGATTCCCACGACGCCGTTACGGG
>WLFX01000020.1 GCA_009703545.1 Actinomycetota bacterium | reverse complement strand
TGTCGATTGGACCGTGGTCGGCAGCGAATTGGAAGCGTTGCATCTCGAATTCACGTGGATCAAAGAGTTTCGTCCACCGTTCAACATTCAGTTCCGAGATGACAAGGGCTACCCCTACCTGGCGGTGTCAATGGGAGAGGAATATCCACGGGCGTTCCTCGCGCGAACGCGTGTCAAAGACGGCACGACCTATTTTGGTCCTTTCACCAAATCCTGGGCGGTTCGCGAGACGCTCGATCTTTTGTTGTCGGTGTATCCGGTTCGCTCGTGCGAAAAGTCGACCTTTGCCAAGGCGCGACGAGACGACCGACCGTGTTTATTGGGCGACATCGGGAAATGCGCGGCTCCGTGCGTTGGACGTGTCACTACCGAAGAGCACCGCGAACTCGCTCACAACCTCGTCGGCTACATGAACCGGCAAGATTCGGCGGTAATTGATGACCTTGGTCACAAAATGAAGGAGGCCTCGGAGCGTCACGATTTCGAGTCTGCAGCTCGATTCCGCGACCAGCGAAGTGCGCTGCGATCCATAGCCGAGCGATCCGCGGTTGTACTTCGTGACGAACTGGATGTTGACATCATCGGTTTCGCGTCGAGTGAACTTTCCGCCGCTATCGCAATTTTCCATGTGCGCGGTGGTCGAGTGCGTGGAACCCGTTCGTGGACAGTCGACACCGAACTTGAGATGGACCCCGCTGCGATTCTGGAACAGGCGATAGAAAACGTGTACGAGTTGGACGCGCCGCCCGCGCTGATTGACGTACCCTTCGAGCCTCAATCGTCGATCGTTCTCTCGGAATTGCTTACGCTACATCGAGCAAATGCCAAACTTAAGGGGAAAGTGCGGATTTCGGTTCCCCAGCGCGGCGACCGCGCCACGCTTCTCACGAGCGTCACGAAAAATGCGATGCTTGCCCTCGGCGAACACGAATTACATCGTGCCCATGATTTCGTTGCACGATCGCGTGCACTCGAAGACCTTCGGGACAACCTCGGGCTATTCGAAGCGCCGTTGCGCTTCGAATGCTGTGACATTTCACACCTCGGCGGTACCGACATCGTTGGTTCCCTCGTTGTGTTCGAAGACGGCTTGCCGGTCAAAGACGATTATCGCCATTACGGAATCGCGTCAGCTCGTGACGACACCGAAGCGATGTACCAGTTGATATCGCGTCGACTGGTACGGCTGGCAGAGGAACGCCCGGCGATGAGATATCCGACGACCCTGATATTGGTCGATGGAGGGCAACCCCAGGTGAACGCTGCGGCTCGCGCTCTTCAGGAGTCCGGTGTCGACGGAGTCGCAGTTGTCGGGTTAGCTAAACGCCTCGAGGAACTCTGGCATCCCAACAGCGATTTTCCAGTCATTCTGCCTCGCGATAGTGATGCGCTGTACTTGGTTCAGCGCGCCCGAGACGAAGCGCATCGGTTCGCTCTGCGATATCAGAAGTCGAAGCGTACAAAAGTGTTAACATCGACGCTCAACGAGTTAGAGGGAATTGGGCCAAAGAGGGTGCAAGCCCTAATCGCGCACTTCGGCAGTCCCACTGCTGTTCGCGCCGCAACCAAAGATGAACTTGTGCAGGTACCAGGAATTGGTGACGATACCGCTCAGCGGATTGTCGATTCCCTTAATGCGAGCGAAACTCGCGGGTAGGCTGAAGTGACCATGACCGACAGCGTCGCGCACATCATCATCGTCACCGGTATGTCTGGGGCGGGTCGATCGACCGCTGCAAACGCTCTGGAAGACGGTGGCTGGAGGGTTATTGACAACCTGCCGGCGCAGCTTCTACCGTCTCTCGTCGATATCGCGACGACTAAAGGGAGCGGAATGAACCGTCTTGCCGTCGTAGTCGACGTCCGGGGTGGCGACAGCGTCGAAGAGCTCGCGCCGCTTATCGAAACGCTTCGCGTTGAGACGAACCTCCGAGTTCTCTTTCTCGATGCTACGGACGAAGAACTCATCAAACGATTTGAAAGTGTTCGCCGACCACATCCATTGCAGGGCGATGGCACACTCATCGATGGCATTAGGACGGAACGCACGCGTTTAGAAACCCTCCGAGGATACGCCGACGTCGTCGTCGACACAACCGGGCTCAATACCCACCAGACAACGACGCTTGTTTTTGACACGTTCCGATCAGACGACAGCGCCGACGTGAACGTCGTGATTGAATCATTTGGCTTCAAACACGGGCTCCCAGCGGACGCCGATATCGTGGGAGATGTTCGATTCCTTCCTAACCCGTTTTGGACCGAGAGCCTGCGCGACGAGAACGGACTACACCCCGATGTCTCGGCCTTCGTCCTCGGCCAGACGGACGTCGAGCAGTACCTCGACGGTCTCGTCCTCATGTTAGGAGCGACGCTTCGTGGTTACGCTCGTGAAAATAAGCGACACGCCACCATCGCAATAGGATGTACAGGTGGCAAACACCGCAGCGTAGCCATCGCCGAGGAACTTGCTCGTCGCATCGGGGAAATTCCCGGGGTAGCGGTCACCCGCAAACATCGCGACATTGGGCGCGAGTAGAAAAGGATTTCGACAGAATGTCATTGACGACGACCGTGAAAGATGAGGTGCTCGGCCTACCCGACGCACCACCGTCCACGCGTCTCGCTGAACTGACGACTATTTTGCGTTTCGGAGGGGGATTACACCTCGTCGGCGGGAAACTCGCGGTGGAAATCGAGCTCGATCACGCCGGCTCCGCTCAACGAGTACGTCACCTCACACACATTCTGCTCGGAGTGCCCTCCACCTCGACGATTATTCCCGCAAATGCCAACAAAAAGGTGGAGACCGTGCGGGTGCTCGTGACCGAAGGTGCAGACCAACTTGCCCTGAATACGGGATTGCTTGACACGCGACGTCGCCCCGTTCGAGGCCTGCCAAATAAGCTCACGACCGCGCCGATCGGAGACCTCGTTGGCGTGTTGCGCGGTGCGTTCCTTGCCCGCGGAATTGTGTCTGATCCCGGTCGCAGCCAAACTATCGACATTGTCGCTCCAACGAACGAAGCAGCAATGGCCCTCGTCGGGGCCTGTAGCCGTTGCGGTATCACCGCAAAAACCCGCGATCTTCGCGGTGGTTTTCGGGTAGTAATCCGTGACGCTGAAGCGATTTCGGCGTTCCTGACCTACATCGGAGCAACGACGAGCCTTGAGAAGTGGAGCGAAGCGCGCGCAACCCGAGAGGTTCGGGCCAATGCGAACCGCCTCGTGAATTTCGACGACGCCAATCTTCGACGTAGCGCCCAAGCGGCGGTAGCTGCGTGCGCCCGAGTTGAACGAGCGTTCGAGATCCTGGGCACCGACATTCCCGACCACTTGGCATATGCGGGCCGATTGCGACTCGACAACCGAGAGGCTAGCCTCGATGAACTTGGCCATCACGCCACCCCGGTTATGACGAAAGACGCGGTCGCCGGCCGGATTCGACGCTTGCTCGCCATGGCGGACAAGAAGGCGTCCGATTTGGGAATTCCGTCGACTTCTGACGGCATCCCCGATTTAGACGATTAACCCCATCACCACCGAAAGGAAGACCATGCCCGTCTACACCCTCCCAGAGTTGTCGTACGACTACGCCGCCCTCGAACCGCATATTTCGGCCCGAATCATGGAACTCCACCACTCCAAGCACCATGCTGCCTACGTTGCGGGCGCGAACGCAGCCCTCGAGCAAATGGAAGAAGCTCGTGCGAACAATTCGTTCGGCGCTATAAACAAACTGGAAAAGGACCTCGCGTTTCATCTCGGCGGTCACATCAACCACTCGATCTTTTGGACGAACCTCGCACCGGGCACGGCTGAGCGACCGTCGGGTGAACTCGCGTCAGCTATCGATGAGTTTTTTGGATCGTTTGATGCCTTCACAGCACACTTCTCGGCCGCCAGCCTCGGAATTCAGGGGAGCGGATGGGGCATCCTGTCGTGGGACCCGGTCGGTGCTCGACTCATCGTCCAGCAGTTGTTCGATCAGCAGGCGAACACCGCTCAAGGAACTGTGCCAATCTTGCAGCTCGACATGTGGGAACACGCGTTTTACCTCGACTACCAGAACGTCAAGGCGGACTACGTCACGGCGTTCTGGAACATCGTGAACTGGGACAACGTGGCGCAACGATTTGCAGCGGCCCGTGACAATTCCGCCTCGATTTTGTTACTCTCGTAGCTAGGTAGTGTCGCCTCAATTGGCCGCGCTACTTTTCGCTTTTATTCGCATTTGACACTTTGAGACAGGAAAACCCGTGAGCGTCACCATCGGAATTAACGGCTTCGGTCGCATCGGGCGGAACTATCTCCGAGCCGCACTCGCCCAGGGAAGCACCCTCGACATCGTGGCGGTTAACGATCTCTCGGACACCAAATCTCTCGCAACGCTCCTCAAGTACGATTCAGTCAACGGGCGCTTGAACGCCGACGTCACCTACGACGACTCACACGTCATCGTCAATGGGAAGAAGATCAAGGTACTCGCTGAGCGAGACCCCGCATTGCTGCCCTGGCGCGAACTGGGTGTTGACATCGTGATTGAATCGACCGGCCGTTTCACCAAAGTCACGGATGCACAAAAGCACATCGACGCGGGAGCGACAAAGGTTCTCATCTCTGCTCCGGGTAACGACGTGCACGGCACATTCGTCATGGGCGTCAACCACGAAACCTATAACCCGGAAACCGACCACATCATCTCGAACGCGTCGTGCACGACAAACTGCCTCGCCCCTCTCGCCAAGGTTTTCAATGACGAATTTGGGATCGAGAACGGTCTGATGACGACTGTTCACGCGTATACAGCTGACCAGAACCTTCAGGATGGACCTCACGAGGACTTGCGCCGTGCTCGTGCCGCGGCAATCAATATCGTGCCATCATCGACCGGCGCTGCTAAGGCGATTGGGCTTGTACTTCCGGAACTGAAGGGCAAGCTAGACGGGTTTGCACTTCGTGTACCTGTTCCCACCGGATCGATTACTGACCTCACGGTCGTATCGAAAAGAACGGTGACCATTGACGAGGTACTCGTCGCTTACAAGCGCGCCTCCGAGGGTTACCTCAAGGGCATCATGTCGTACACCGACGACCCCATCGTTTCGAGTGACATCGTCGGCGACGCTCACTCCTCGATCTTTGACGCGGGATTGGTGAAGGTTATGGGTAACACGGTCAAAATCGTGTCGTGGTACGACAATGAGTGGGGGTATTCCAACCGCCTCGTCGACCTCACCGAATACGTCGCCGAACGTTTGTAATGGCTCTTCGCACTCTCGAAACGCTGGGGGAACTGGGCGGGAAGACCGTTCTGATTCGCTGCGATTTGAACGTTCCGCTGTCGGATGGTGTCATCACCGACGATGGACGAATTCGAGCATCGTTGCCCACCATTCAACGACTACTGACCGGTGGTGCCGCAGTCGTTGTGATGTCCCATCTAGGAAGGCCCGATGGCTTTCCCGACCCTCGATATTCGCTCGCACCAATCGCACAACGATTGGGCGAACTGCTCGCGGCTACGGTTCATTTCGCGAGTGACACAGTCGGTCCGGTGGCGCAAAGTATGCGTGCGGCGCTTGCACCCGGAGAAGTGCTCGTGCTCGAAAACCTGCGCTTTGATCCGCGCGAGACATCCGAGATCGATTCGGAACGCGTCGAGTTCGCGGCCCTTTTGACACAAGGGGTCGCCGCCTTCGTGTCGGACGGTTTCGGTGTCGTTCACCGCAAACAGGCTTCAGTATGCGAAGCGGCAGAAGCCGTCCCGAGCTTTGCCGGGCTGCTGGTTGCTTCTGAAACAGACGTCCTTCGTCGTCTCACGACCGATACTCAGCGACCGTATACGGTCGTCTTGGGCGGCTCGAAGGTCTCCGACAAACTCGGTGTAATCGAGCACTTGTTGCCTCGCGTTAACCGTCTGCTCATCGGTGGCGGAATGGTTTTCACCTTTCTCAGCGCGATGGGCTACAACATCGGCGCGTCTCTCTGCGAACCCGACCGGCGTAAGACAGTGATGACCTATCTTGAACGCGCGAAAGAACTCGGTGTGGATATTGTTCTGCCCACCGACGTCGTCGTGGCGAGTGCGTTCGCCGCCGATGCCCAAACCGCCGTCACGCGAATTGACGCGATGGAAGATACGGCGTTCGGTGCATCAGGGTTGGGTCTTGACATCGGCCCAGAGACATCCGCAACCTTCGCAGGGCTTATCGAATCATCACACACCGTCTTCTGGAACGGTCCGATGGGTGTTTTCGAGATGCCGGCATTCGCTGCAGGAACGCGGGCAATCGCAAAGGCTCTGACGAACGTGAATGGCCTCAGTGTTGTCGGAGGTGGCGACTCTGCCGCCGCTGTGCGCGTGCTTGGTTTCCGTGATTCTGATTTCGGACATATTTCAACTGGTGGTGGAGCGAGCCTCGAATTCCTCGAAGGCAAGTCACTTCCTGGACTGGAGGTACTCGGATGGTAAATCGTCGCCCACTCATCGCGGGCAACTGGAAAATGAACTTCGACCACTTGCGAGCGGTTGCGTTCGTCCAAAAGATTGCCTGGACGCTGAAAGATGCGAAGTTTTCTCCCACTGAGGTTGAGGTGTCGTTTTTCCCCCCTTTTACCGATATACGATCGGTGCAGACGCTCATCGAGAGCGACTCACTGGGTTTCGCGTTTGGCGCCCAGGACGTGTCGCCATTTGACGAGGGGGCGCACACCGGTGACATTTCTGCCGGTTTTCTCAAGAAGTTGAATTGCCGTTACGTCATCGTCGGTCACTCAGAGCGCCGCCAGGATCACAGCGAAAATGACGAGCTCGTCGCGGCGAAGACGAAAGCCGCTGTAAAACACGGACTTGTTCCCGTCATTTGTGTTGGCGAAACCAGCGACGACCTCGAAAAGTTCGGTGCGAGTGCCGTACCTGTCGGTCAACTTCGTTCGGTACTCGCTGGGCTCGCCGCGGGCTCCGAGATCGTGGTCGCTTACGAGCCTGTCTGGGCGATTGGTTCGGGTCAAGCAGCAACTCCCGCCCAGGCGCAAGACGTTTGTGCGGCGCTCCGTGCCGTCATCGCGGAGGAGATTTCGTCCGAATCCGCGGAAGCCACAAGAATCCTTTATGGCGGAAGTGTCAAATCGGGAAACATTGCGTCGTTCATGCGTGAAAAGGATGTCGACGGAGCGCTCGTCGGGGGCGCAAGTCTCGACGCGGAAGAATTTGCCAAAATTGTGCAGTTCCCCCGACACGTAATCGCATAAACTAGGTTCATCATGGAAATCATTTACATCATCGTGCAGGTCGTCCTTGCACTGACGAGCATCCTCTTGACGATGACGATTCTTTTGCACCGTGGCCGCGGTGGCGGGCTTTCTGACATGTTCGGTGGCGGTGTCACCTCCAACCTTGGTTCGAGCGGTGTCGCGGAGCGAAACCTCAACCGGTTGACTGTCACCATTGCGGTTATCTGGTTTCTCGCCGTTGTCACAATCGGGCTCTTCACCCGCTTTGGCCTGGTTTAGGTTCGGCAATGGCTGGCGGAAGCGCAATTCGAGGGACCCGCGTCGGTAGCGGCCCAATGGGCGAACATGATCACGGGAACCACGCGGCACGTATCGCGGTGTCCTACTGGGACGCCGAGGGAAACGAGACCGTCAAGCACTACGCTGCGGACGTCCCGGAAGACCAGATTCCAGAATTGATTGATTCACCGACGACAGGACTTCCTGCCGGTCGAAACAAAAACAAACCACCGCAATTGGTGAAGAACGAGCCTTACAAGACCCACCTTGCGTATGTCAAAGAGCGGCGCACGCTCGAAGAAGCCGATACCATTCTGTCCGACGCATTAGAGCGTCTTCGGACCACGGGTAAGCCCTAAATCGAGACGGCAGAGGCCGCGTCCGCATCAATCCACACGACCGTCTCCATCACTCCACACAGCGCGGCCGCCGGAGTTTCTGATTCTGGAGAGTCCGCGATAATTCGCGCTACGGCAACCGACTTATCCGAACCAGACGCGACAATCCAGACACGCTCGCCTCGATTCAACGCGTCAAATGTGAACGACAAGCGTTTCGCGGGGGGCTTCGGTGAATTCGCCACCGCGATGACGTCATGACCCTCACCGTGGGGGAGTCCGGGAAACAAACTGGCCGCGTGGCCATCAGGGCCGATTCCGTTGAGGACCACGTCAAACGCTGGAAAACCGTCGACGTGCTCAGCAAGGAACTCGTCCCGCGCCTGTTCAACTGTCTGTCCGTTGTCGGTCGGGAACATGTGCAGGTTTGCCTCGGGAATTGCCACGTGTGAAAAAAGGGCATCTCTGGCCTGCTGTTCGTTTCGTTCCAAGTTTCCTGCCGGCACGAATCGCTCGTCACCCCACCACACGTGGACTCGCGACCAATCCACGGTAGCGACGAGTGGGGATCGTGCGACAGCAGCAAGCGTGCCAATCCCGACCGTTCCACCGGTCACGACGATATCAGCACGTCCACGAGAATCGAGGCTCGATTGCACGACTGCCAGCAACTCTGCTGCGACTCGTTCCTCGACTGCCGACCGTGTCGGCAACACCTCAAGTCGGCGGTACATCAGATGAGTTCGGATTCTGCGACAAGGAGGGGGATGCCCTCGGTCAGCACCCGACCAAAAACGATATCCGCGTCGAGTCGGCGAAGCTCTTCCGTCAGACAATCACCGAGACCACGCAGGGGAAGTGAAATCGCGTGGTCTGGTTGGCCCGGTTGCGCCAGGCGGGCGAAGCCGGGCTCCGTACGTTCCAATACAATCGACCCCGCGTTCGTCATGATCTCGGCACGAATGATATTTCCCAGCTCGCTTTTCCCCTCGAGGGCAAGTTCTACAGGGACTTTGAGTTCGCTTCGCAGCCAGGCGGCGAGAAGTATCGGTGCCGAGTTGTCCAATGCTCCCGACACCTTGGCCCCCGTGATTCCCAGATTGACACCCGTGTCTAGAGTCGCGGCCAACAACCCTCGCCACTGTGTGATTCGCGTCCAACCCAGATCGACATCGCCTGGTTCATAGGCCTCGGCGAGTATTCGAAGTAGTTCAACAGGGTTGGACGCCGTAATCGTATCGGCTACGCGATGCCCGGCAACGCGACCAAGGGACGTTTCCGACATCCGCAGGGGAGCGGCGTCCGGCCACCACGCAACCATCGGCGCATCGGGCAAAAGCAGTCCATTGATGAGCCCCTGGGGGTCGCCAACTAAATCGTCTGACGCGTTGAGGATTATCACTTCGCTTGCGCCCGCGTCACCGCCGAGCCGAAGTTCCGCATTGAGCGGAACTGTCTGATTTGCATCGGACACATTGTTGATGACGATGATGCGCATCGGGTGCTCCCTCGACGCTTCATTTGCGGCGGCGATGACCTTTTCGACCTTGTCGTCGGTCGTAGTTATCACCAGCGTCAACACCCGCCCAAGAGCGACCGCACCACCGTCTCCTCGCGACTTTTGAAGTGTTCGGAGGATGCTGGCGACGGTCGTGTTCGGAAGGGGGATTATCACGGGCGTCTCCATTCCCGACCGTCGCGACGCATCATCTCGTGAGCCGACTCAGGGCCCCACGATCCGGGTGCGTACTGCTCAGGTTTGCCGTTCGTCGCCCAGAATTCCTCGATCGGGTCGAGCACTTTCCACGACAACTCGACCTCCTCGTGTCGAGGGAACAGAGGTGGGTCGCCGAGGAGGACGTCGAGTATGAGTCTCTCGTATGCTTCGGGGCTCTCTTCGGTAAAGGCGTGTCCGTATCCAAAATCCATTGTCACGTCGCGAACCTGCATCCCAGCCCCAGGTACCTTTGAGCCGAATTTCATCGTGACTCCTTCATCTGGCTGCACGCGAATCACGAGCGCGTTTTCGGAAAGGCTCGAGACCTGGCTTTGCTCAAACAGGTATTGAGGGGCGCGCTTAAATACAACCGCGATTTCCGTGACGCGGCGACCGAGCCTTTTGCCGGCGCGCAGATAGAACGGAACACCGCTCCATCGTCGCGTGTCAATATCGAGTCGCATCGCAGCAAACGTTTCGGTGACGGACGTGGGATTCATTCCCTCTTCATCGAGGAAGCCTGCAACCTGAACACCTCCCTGCCAACCGCCGGCATATTGACCTCGCGCGGTGGCAGTTGACAGGTCGTTGGGGAGTTTGATGGCCGAGAGAACCTTTTCCTTTTCTGCTCGAAGGTCTACTGCGTCGAACGAGACAGGTTCTTCCATCGCGGTGAGCGCCAGAAGTTGTAGGAGGTGGTTCTGAATGACGTCTCGCGCGGCACCGATGCCGTCATAGTATCCAGCACGACCGCCAACTCCAATGTCCTCAGCCATTGTGATTTGAACGTGGTCAACGTAATTCGAGTTCCAAATCGGTTCGTAAAACATATTGGCGAATCGCAGCGCGAGGATATTCTGAACCGTTTCTTTGCCGAGATAATGGTCGATGCGAAACACGGAATCTGCGGGAAAAACAGATTCCACCACTGCGTTGAGTTCGCGGGCGGTCGTCAAGTCTGACCCGAAAGGCTTTTCGATCACTACTCGGCGCCATTCGTTCTCTTTAGGTGTCGCGAGCCCCGAGCGCCTCAGTTGCTCCGTTACCAGCGGGAACGAACGTGGCGGAATAGACAAATAGAACGCGTGATTTCCCATCGTGCCGCGCACGCGATCCAGTTCAGCTATGGTTGCGACGAGTCGATCGAAGGCCGCGTCGTCGTCGAAGTCGCCCTCGACGAAGCGAATTCCTTCAGCCAATTGTCGCCATACGTCTTCCCTAAAAGGTGTTCGAGCGTATTTGGTGACGGATTCGCGGACGACCGCCAAGAAGTCCTGATCCTTCCACTCGCGCCGCGCAAATCCAACCAACGCGAAACCGGGGGGAAGTAAGCCTCTGTTCGCGAGGTCGTACACGGCAGGCATCAACTTTTTGCGGGATAGATCGCCAGTTACTCCAAAGATGACGAGGCCGGAAGGACCGGCGATTTGACCTAGTCGACGGTCGTTCGGGTCTCGTAAAGGATTGACGAAGGTCACGTATCCGCACCCAGGCGACGAAGTAACGCAACGAGAGCGGTGAGATTCGAGAATCCTTGGACAGTCAGCGTCAACACGGGACGGTGGTGGTGGTGGGCGAGTACGCTGGCGTCCCCGAGGGCTTGTGCTTCGAGCAAAGCCCCGAACGTGAACGGTTGGCCAGGAATCGCTCGGTCGTCGTTCGCGCGTTCGACAATCTGGATGAAGACTCCTT
>WLFX01000002.1 GCA_009703545.1 Actinomycetota bacterium | reverse complement strand
TATGCGTGCACGGAAACGTCGGTGTTTATGCCCGCTCCGATCTTCTACGCGCACCGCCTGGCAGAACGACTCGAGCATGTTCGTAAATCGGGCATCCTTTCGTATCTTCGACCGGATGGGAAAACCCAGGTGACCATCGGGTACGACGGGCAGGTACCCCGTAGCGTCGACACCATCGTCATCTCCTCACAACATGCGCCAAACATCGAGGGACTACCCATCTCGCAGGAGCGAATGTCCGAAGATATTCGTGAACACGTCATCGATCCTGTTTTCACGGGCTCGGGTCTCGATATGAATTCTGTGGCGTATTTCATCAATCCGTCCGGGTCTTTTGAGCACGGCGGACCGGGAAGCGATGCTGGCTTGACTGGCCGTAAAATCATCGTTGACACCTACGGTGGCGCTTCTCGGCACGGGGGAGGAGCGTTTTCAGGGAAAGACCCGTCAAAGGTTGACCGTTCGGGGGCGTATGCGATGCGGTGGGTCGCAAAAAACGCGGTTGCCGCTGGGTTGGCCGACCGGCTCGAGGTACAGGTCGCCTATGCGATCGGAGTCGCTGAACCGATTGGACTATATGTCGAAGCATTTGGCACGGAGACGGTGCCTCTAGAGACGATTCAACGCGTGCTCGAATCTGTTTTCGATTTGCGTCCAGCCGCCATCATCCGTGACTTGGACCTTCTCAATCGAAATTTTCGCGAGACAGCAACCTACGGGCATTTCGGTCGTGAGGGAGAGAACTTCACGTGGGAGCGTCTCGATCGCGTCGACGCCATTCGTGCGGCTCTTGCCGAAACCAGGTAACTGTGTCGCGACGCGTTGCCCATGTCATTGTTGAATCGCCCGTGCCGCGACTCGACCGGTTACTCGACTATCTGATACCAGACGAACTTTCAGACGAGGTTGTCGTCGGTGGCAGGGTCCGGGTGCCGCTGGGCAAAGGCGGCTCTCGGCGCATTGACGCCTATGTTGTCGACATCTCGGATACGCCGACCCCGGGAGTTTCCTTGTCTGAAATCGAGTCGGCAAACGGTTCCGTACCTGTGCTAACTCCGGCATTGTGGGTACTCGCGCGAACTGTCGCGGACCGTAACGGCGGCGGGGTGGCCGATGTGCTACGAGTTGCGATTCCCAAACGTGGCGTTCGAATAGAAAAAGGGCGTTCAATCGCCGCACACGTGATGCCGACCCCGCGTCCGTCCATTCGCTCGGTGATGAGTCTTGACGCCGGCGTGTCAGAAACCACTCAGGGACCAACTCTCCGCTCGCTTAGCCAAATAGCGGATCTTGTCAGAGTTGCCGAGGCTGGAGTGATAGTTGTTGTGCCCGATTGGCGTGACCTTGCGCTCCTCAGTCGCGCTCTGGAGGACGTACCGCACGTTACCGTCGATTCGTCGGGGACTCCGTCGGAACGTTACGGGCGCTACCTTGACATCCTTTCGGGTGAGGCACGGGTCGTCATCGGGACGCGAGCTGCGGTCTATGCTCCGGTGGTCGACCTCGAGCTCCTTGTCGTCGTCGATGAATCCGACCCATTGCTAGAAGAGCCACATACTCCCTACGTTCACGCGAGGGACGCGGCAGTCGTTCGAAATTCGATTGAGGGTGGAAGGCTCGTCTTCGCGTCGATTACACCGTCGGTCGAATCGGCCCGCTTCGTCGAACTCGGTTTTGTTGAGCCAACGACAACGATCCCGGTCAGGCCAACGGTCATGTTAGCGAACGACGTTACGGACGACGGTTTTGCCTCGCGGGCGCGCATCCCCACCAGCGGATGGCGAGTATTGCGCGCCGCATTGGAACGTGGTCCGGTTCTTGTACAAGTCTCGCGCCCAGGCTTCACGCCACAGGTCGTGTGTGCCGATTGTAGAACTCCTCACCGGTGCGGAACGTGTCGTTCCTTGTTGTCGGGAAATCGCGACGGAACAGTGCTGTGTCGAGTCTGTGGACTAGCGCCCATCGGCGTGAAGTGCTCTCACTGTTCGGGGCGTGAGACGGCATGGTCCGGGGTCGGATCGGTTCGCACTGCCGAAGAATTGGGACGAGCATTTCCGGGCGTGCCAGTTGTGGTCGCAGACGGCGAACACCGCGCCCTCGAAGTTCCGCGTCGCCCTTCACTCGTCATCGCGACGCGCGGAGCCGAGCCAATCGTCGCTGGCGGATATGAGGCGGTCCTCATCGTTGACGGAGACAAGGAACTACAACGCCCGGGGCTACGCACCTCAGAGAATTGTCTGCGGTGGTGGGGTCATGCGGCCGGTCTCGCGGCGGATGACGCTTCCGTTGTGCTGGCTAACGTTGATGGTGCTTTCGCCAGTCTTTTCGCGACAAACCAATGGGAGTCAATCGTCGAGACAGAGTTGCGGGAACGACGCGCTCTGGGATTTCCACCGTCGAGTCGAGCCATCGCCGTGCGCGGAACCATCGCGGATCTTCAAGCCGTTCGTGAACTCGATGAGGTGACGGGTCACCGCGTGATGGGACCCGCGAAGGATGGCGATTCGTTCCGAATCGTTATTCTGGTTGACTATCGATCGGCACCCACTGTGATTTCCGCCATTCGTGTTCACACCGTCTCAAAGAACGCGACGGGGATTCGCGTCCATTGTGACGACCTCACAATTTTCGACGACGTAGACAATGACTGAAACAATGAACACATGAGTACACCCATCGTTTTCGCGGGTAGCCCCGATGTTGCGGAACCGTATTTGCGGGCACTCCACGACGCTCAGTTCGATATTCGTGCGGTGATCACGAGGGAGGACTCACGTCAGGGTCGAAAGGGTGTGCTGACCCCCACGGCGATTGCGACGGTCGCTGAAGAACTAGACCTCACGGTCATTAAAACCAACTCTCTCCGTGACGTCGACATTCCGGAGGTGGAAATTGCCGTGGTTGTCGCCTATGGGGGAATGGTGCCGCGACGGCTACTCGATGTACCTGCCCATGGATGGGTCAATGTCCATTTCTCTGTATTGCCAAAATATCGCGGAGCGGCTCCGGTGCAACGGGCGATGTGGGACGGAGAGCCCTCCACGGGCATCTCCATTTTTCGTCTCGTGGATGAACTTGATGCCGGACCTGTGTACTTCAGCCGAACAGTCCCGTTTGAGGACGACGAGACCGCATCCGACGCACTAACCCGACTCGCGACGAGCACGACGGATGAATTCATTGGAACTCTCCGTTTGATCACGACCGACGCGATCAGTGCAGTCGCGCAGATTGGCGAACCTAGTTTTGCGCCGAAGTTGACCCGCGAAGATGGTCGGATTGACTGGTCTCTCGGCGCGGCAACGGTAATCCAACGAATACGAGCCGTAACCCGCGAACCGGGTGCACACACGACATGCCACGGGGACGTGCTAGCAGTTCTTGGAGTTGCCAGTCAGATTGGCCCACCGTTCCCGCGAGGCAATGTCGTTGTCAGTGATGGCCGTGTGTATGTAGGAACAGCCGAATCGTCCGTTGAATTGTTGGAGGTCAAGCCGGCCGGAAAAATTGCAATGTCGGCGATGGCGTGGGCTCGAGGACAACGCGCTAGCGTGGTGTTTGAATGACGACTGCGCGAGAAGTCGCGCTGGATGTTACGGCCCGTGTGCGAGATGATGACGCCTATTCGAATCTCATTCTTCCGAGTGCGATTCGTGATGCGCGCCTGAGTTCACGTGACTCTGGTCATGCGACGGACCTCACTTACGGCGCGTTGCGCTGGCGCGGATTATTGGACGCTGTGCTCGATGAATGCGTGAACGGACCGCTCGAGCGCGTCGATTCTGACGTACGTGACCTTTTGCGCCTTGCCACCTACGAGCTCCTGGTGCGCCGTGACCCGCCACACATCATCAACGAGTGGGTCAATCAGGCGAATCGTCGATTTCGACGCGCGGCGGGGTTCGTGAACGCAACTCTTCGGGCTGTGTCACGCCGTACAGCAGAGGAATGGATCGCAACTGTGACCGAAAACGCATCTGAGACCCATGCGCTCGCGGTGCGCCACTCGCACCCCGAATGGATAGTCAGAGAATTCATCGAATTGGTCGGAGCTGGTGAAGTTTCAGACCTTCTGTCCGCCAACAATGAGCCGCCGGTTCCGACGCTCATCGCACTCCCTGGTCTTGCAATTCGTCCCGTCGGCGCACAACACACCGAATACTCGCCATACGGATTTCGATCTGAAGGCGGGTCTCTGTCCGATGTCGCGGGCATTTCCGACGGGGTGGTTCGCGTCCAGGACGAGGGTTCGCAACTCGCTGTTTTGGTTCTGACGCATGCGTTCCCCATTCAACCGAACGAGCGTTGGCTGGATCTCTGTGCAGGGCCGGGGGGTAAAACTGCGTTGCTTGCCGCCACAGGAAACCCCCATGGCGTTTCCCTCGAGGCAAATGAAGTCCTGCCACATCGCGCCGAACTCGTGCGTCGTTCGCTGGCACCCTTCGGCGACAGCGTCGCAGTGTCAGTCCGCGACGGTCGCGAATTGTGTGCAGAGAACTCGAACACGTTCGACCGCATTCTCGTCGATGCGCCGTGCACGGGTCTCGGTTCGCTTCGTCGGCGTGCGGAGTCGAGATGGCGAAAGCAGCCGGACGACCTGGTTGATTTGGTGCCGTTGCAGCGCGAATTGCTCTCCGGTGCGATCGGCAGCCTCACCGTCGGTGGAGTCGTGGCCTACGTGACTTGTTCGCCGCTCGCGGCTGAAACGACCGAGGTCGTCGCCGCGTCTATCGCTGAACACCCCGAAGCCGAAACGGTTGACACGGCAACGATCCTCACGACCGTCGCCCCGTCTATTCTCAACGCACAGCGCGGGAGTGCCGTGCAGTTGTATCCGCATCGACACCACACCGATGCGATGTTCATCCAGTTGATTCGTCGGACGCGATAGCCTGACGCCAATGACCGTTCGAATTAACCCCAGCATTCTGAGCGCCGATTTCGCCAATATGGCACACGATCTCGCGCGGATTGACAACGCCGATTTCGCCCACGTTGATGTCATGGACAATCACTTTGTTCCGAATCTCACTTTTGGTCCGCAAATGGTGGAACGCATCAAGTCGACGTCACCAATTCCTCTCGACGTTCACTTGATGATTGCCGATCAGGATCGCTGGGCGCCGGGCTACGCCGAGTTGGGTGCAGAATCTGTCACGCTCCATATCGAGGCAACGAGAGATCCCGTCGCCACTGCTGCGGTCATCCGTTCGATTGGCTCGAGGGTTGGATTGGCGCTCAAGCCGGCAACACACTTTTCAGACGTCGAAGAGATCGCCCACCACTTCGATCAGATTCTCGTGATGACGGTTGAGCCGGGGTTCGGTGGTCAAAAGTTTATGACGGACCAGATGGACAAGGTGCGCGCCGTCGCCGCTTTTCGCGCCACGACCGGCACTGACTTCTGGATTCAGGTCGATGGCGGAGTCGACGCGCTCACAATCGAACTCGCTGCGGAGGCGGGCGCGGACACATTCGTCGCGGGGTCTGCGGTCTACGGTGCGGACAATCCCGCATTCGCCATCGAGAATCTCCGTAGGATTGCCCGAGAACATTCACATCACGAGGAGCACAATGATTAAGCCTGAAATCGAACCCACCCTTGGACCAGAGCCGACGGAACTCGTCATCGAAGACATCACGGTTGGTGAAGGCGACGAGGCAACTCCTGGAGGAAACGTTGAAGTTCACTACCTCGGTGTGACCTTCGAGGGCGAAGAGTTCGATGCGTCGTGGAATCGCGGCGAAAGCATCGAATTCCCGCTCAACGGTTTGATTCGCGGTTGGCAAGAAGGCATCCCCGGAATGAAGGTCGGCGGTCGCAGGAAACTCATTTGTCCCCCGATGTGGGCCTATGGTCCCGCTGGGGGAGGCCACCGGCTCTCTGGTCAGACGCTCGTCTTCGTCATCGACCTTCTCGCGGTTCGTTAACCCGACCGGGCTAACGAGTTCTCACAACTGCCGTTTCTCAGCCGCAAGCCCATTACCGACGACCAGGAGGCGCGATCGCATGACCACCACACGGGCTGAATTCGACGCCGCGGCCGCGGCTGGGCCCGTTGTGACGGTCATTCGGTCGGTATTCGTTGATTCAGTTTCGCCGGTCGCACTCTATTCGCATCTCACAGACGGCCGGCCGGGCACGTTCCTGCTGGAATCCGCGGAACAGGGCGGAATTTGGTCACGCTACTCCTTTGTCGGGCTCTCGGCGTGGGGGTGTCTCACCGAACGAGACAATGCGTCAGTCTGGCTCGATAACGGGTTGTCGGAAGACCGTGCATTCGGCGGCACGGTCCCTACCTCGCGGCTCGCTGCACTTGATGTGCTCTACGCACGTTGGGCATCACCCGCTCCGACCGAATTGCCTCCATTGACGAGCGGATTGGTTGGCTATCTCGGCTGGGACACTGTTCGCGAACTTGAGAATCTTCCGGATGCTCCGGTTGACGAGTCGGGAGTGCCTGCGCAGTCACTGCTGTTTGTTCGCGACTTGCTGGTTTTTGACCATCGATCTTCGCTTCTGCACGTTGCGACCGCGGTTCTTGTAACCGACGACCTTGACCAATTGTGGGAGTCTGCACAGTCTCGACTCGGAGACATAACGGCGAGCCTTCGAACCGCACTGCAACTCGCTCCATTAGAGCCACCCGAAACCGTCGCGCCGAACCCTACACATCGCACCGAAAAGCATAAATTCCTCGAATCAGTGGCGAAGGGACAACATTTCATTCGTGATGGGGACGTCTTCCAGGTCGTAATCTCACAGCGCTTCGACACAGATGTCACGGCCTCGAGCACCGATGTCTACCGAATGTTGCGTGCGCTAAACCCATCGCCCTATATGTACCTGCTTAACCTCGAAAGTGCCGATGGAACTCCAATTGCCGTGGTGGGTTCCTCGCCCGAAGCTCTTGTGAAGGTGAACAACGGTCGAGTATTCAGCCATCCCATCGCGGGTAGTCGCCCGCGCGGTGAGACACCCGAACGCGACGCGCAGTTCGCCGAGGGGCTTTTGGCTGACGCCAAGGAACGTGCCGAACATTTGATGCTGGTTGATCTTGCGCGTAACGACCTATCGCGCGTGTGTATCCCCGGGACGGTGGAGGTCACCGAGTTCATGAACGTCGAACGCTTCTCGCACATCATGCACCTCGTCTCGAGTGTCGAAGGAGAACTCGCGCCGGGGTCCACTCCGATCGACGTCTTTCGAGCTACCTTCCCCGCAGGAACTCTCTCTGGGGCTCCGAAACCGCGGGCGTTGGAAATCATCGACGAACTCGAACCAGCTGGCCGCGGCGTGTATGGGGGAGTCGTCGGGTACATCGGTTTCGGTGGCGATTCAGACCTCGCGATTGCGATTCGAACCGCAGTTCTGGTCGGCACAGTTGCTTCGGTTCAAGCCGGTGCCGGGATTGTCGCAGATTCGATTCCACAGAGTGAGTACGACGAGACGGTCAATAAGGCGGCTGCTCCGCTGAGGGCGATAGCCGCGGCGAACGCACTCCATCCCGCGCTAGACTGACGTGCAGGAGGAACGAGATGAACGACGCGCACGACCCTGGACACGGCTCTTCTCCCGCCGCATGGACCGCAGTGGCAATTATGCTCATCGGCGCCACGGCGGGCACGCTGTTTTTCTGGTTCGACCAACCGGTACTTGTCTGGGCGAGCGCCTCTCTACTTGCTATCGGTCCACTCATCGGCTCGCTCCTGGCTAAGGGTGGCTACGGCGTTGGCGGTTCAAAGACGAAGGTCAACCACTAGTCGTGCTGGAGGCCCTGACCGCTGGTGCTCTCGAGGACGCGGCCACTAGGCGAAAAAGCGTCTCCTACGCAGAGATCGAACGTCGCGCCCTGCGCTCGCGCGAACCAATTGATGGTTATCACGCACTGGCTGCGACTACGCATATTCGCCTTATTGCCGAGATTAAGCGTGCGAGTCCGTCCAAGGGCGATCTCGCGTTGATTGATGATGCCCCCGCGCTTGCAGAGTCTTACGTCGAAGGCGGAGCGGATGCAATTTCAGTGTTGACCGAAGAACGGCGCTTCGGTGGCTCACTGCGTGACCTCACGGACGTTCGAGAACGTGTCGAGGTTCCGTTGTTACGCAAAGATTTCATTTCTGAGGAATATCAGATCCTTGAGGCACGCGCGATCGGAGCGGACATCGTTTTGTTGATTGCCGCGGCACTCGACGCTGCCGTCCTCGAACGACTTCACGAGTTCTCCCGCCAATTGGGTTTGACTGTTCTTGTCGAAACGCATTCTGGCGACGAGGTCCGAATGGCCGCCGACATCGGAGCCGGATTAGTTGGCGTTAATGCACGAGACCTCTCAACCTTCGAACTAGATCGAACGTTGTTCGCCTCGGTTCGAGATCTCATCCCCGCAGATGCCATCGCGGTGGCCGAATCCGCAGTCAATACTGTGGACGATGTTCGTGCCTATCGAGATGCGGGCGCTGACGCAGTTCTCGTCGGTGAAGCGCTTGTCACGGCTGGGAATCCACGCTCAGTAGTCGAACAATTCCGAGAGGTGAGTTGATGTCCCTGCGCGCAGAACTAGGTCCGTATTTTGGCGAATACGGTGGTCGCTTCGTGCCTGAAGCGCTCATCGCAGCGTTGGATGAGCTCGACGCAGCGTATACCGCCGCAAAGACCGACGCGGTGTTTCAAGCGGAACTCGCCGAACTCCATCGCTCGTATACGGGTCGACCCTCCATCATCACCGAGGCGTCTCGGTTTGCTGCTCTCGCGGGCGGTGCGCGAATCTTGCTCAAGCGCGAAGATCTCAACCACACCGGCTCACACAAGATTAACAACGTCCTCGGTCAAGCTCTTCTCGCGAAGCGACTCGGCAAGACTCGACTCATCGCCGAGACCGGAGCCGGACAGCACGGTGTGGCCACTGCGACCGCGGCTGCATTGATGGGTATGTCCTGTGTTGTCTATATGGGTGAAGTTGACACAGAACGACAAGCGCTCAATGTTGCGCGAATGAAGCTACTGGGGGCTGACGTTGTGCCGGTCGTGCATGGTTCTCGGACACTCAAGGACGCGATCAACGAGGCGATGCGTGATTGGGTCGCCAACGTCGCAGACACCCATTACCTTCTCGGCACCGTTGCCGGTCCGCATCCGTTCCCCGTGATGGTTCGGGACTTTCACTCGATCATTGGGAATGAAGCGCGCGAGCAGATCCTCGAGGCTGAGGGTCGGCTACCGACAGCGGTTGTGGCGTGTGTTGGTGGTGGCTCTAACGCGATGGGCATCTTCCATGCGTTCCTGGATGACGACGTCGCACTAATTGGTTACGAAGCGGCCGGCGACGGGATGGACACACCGCGCCATGCTGCCACGCTGCAGCGAGGACGCCCTGGTGTTTTGCACGGCGCAAAAACCTACGTTCTCCAGGACGACGACGGACAGACGATCGAATCACACTCGATTTCGGCGGGGCTCGATTACCCGGGCATCGGACCAGAACATGCGTGGCTCAAAGACAGCGGGCGCGCAACCTACGTTGGTATCTCTGATGCCGAAGCGATGCAGGGAATGCTGGACTTATCTAGGACCGAGGGAATAATTCCCGCGATCGAGACCGCGCATGCATTGGCGGGAGCACTCGACCTCGCGCGCACACTTTCGCCGTCGGATATCATCCTTGTCAATCTTTCGGGGCGTGGAGACAAGGACATGGAAACGGCCGCTCGTTATTTCGGTTTTCTCAGGGACACGCAGTGAGTTCGCGCGTCGAATCAGTTATCGATGTGGCGCGCGCCGACGGTCGTGGTGTCCTCGTGGGTTACCTTCCAGCGGGCTTTCCTGACGTTCAGACCTGCATTGAGGCCCTGATCGCTCTGTCGGAGTCCGGTGTTGACATCATCGAATTGGGTGTTCCGTATTCCGATCCCGTGATGGATGGGGTCGTAATTCAACGCGCGACGAACGCCGCACTTGATGGGGGTTTCCGGCTCGCGCAGTTGTTCGAGATTATCCGTGGAGTGACCGCGAAGGTCGACACCCCCATCTTGGTGATGACATATTGGAACCCGGTTGTGCAATACGGGGTCGATCGTTTCGCCAAAGACTTGAAAGAAGCAGGGGGAGTCGGACTCATCACGCCAGATCTGATTCCCGATGAGGCGTCAGAATGGTTCGCAGCGTCAGACACCCACGGTCTCGACCGAGTCTTTCTCGCCGCGCCGTCGTCAACAGATGAGCGACTGGTCGCGACGATTAATGGCTCTCGCGGTTTTGTGTATGCGGTGTCAACGATGGGCATCACCGGCGCTCGTGCCGATGTTGACGGCGCTGCACGCTCGCTTGTGGATCGCCTCATCGGGTTGGGAGCGAAGCGCGTCTGTGTCGGCGTCGGAATCTCTAAGGCAGAGCACGTTCGCAGTGTCACCGGATACGCCTCCGGGGCAATCGTCGGCTCTCACCTCGTCTCTGCTCTCACCTCCGATGGGCCTGCGGGTGTCGCACGTGCCACTTCCGAACTGGTGGCTGGTCTCACTGCCCTTCAGGATTAGGCTGAATGTGTCGAAAGGACTCACGTGATTCTCGCCAGTATTCCCTCTCCGCCCATTGAGTGGCGGTCGTTTAATGTTGGGGAGTGGCTGCGTGATATGGGAGCGAGCTGGGCAACCTTCAATCTGACTATTCACGCTTACGCGCTCTGCATACTTCTCGGAATCCTCATCGGACTTGTGGTCACGAACCGCCGACTCGTTGGGCGAGGGGTCGAATCCTGGTTGATTCTCGACATCGCGCTATTCGCGATTCCACTCGGTATCGTTGGCGGTCGGGCGTATCACGTCGTTACGCACCCTGCGGATTACTTTGCTGGCCAAGACATCGCAAGGGTTTTCTACGTTTGGGAAGGCGGACTCGCGATTTTTGGTGCGCTGATTCTCGGCGCGGTTGGGGGCTGGATTGGTTGTCGCATTAGTGGGCTACGTTTTACAACCCTTCTCGACGCGATAGCTCCCGGGCTTATCATCGCCCAAGCGATCGGACGTTTCGGAAACTATTTCAACCAAGAACTGTTCGGCGGTCCGACTGATCTGCCGTGGGGGTTGCAAATCGACCTGCTCAATCCCGCCTTCCCGCTCGGACTGCCGCCAGGGACTCTGTTTCACCCCACGTTCCTTTACGAAGCGTTGTGGAATCTTCTCGGTGCGGTCATCATCATCTGGTCGGGTCGCCGTTTCACACTGCAGTGGGGACGCAACTTTGCGGTGTACCTCGTGTGGTACGGAATCGGTCGAGTCGCGATCGAAACAATCCGCCTTGACCCAAGTGAGTCCTTCTTGGGCGTCCGGGTTAACGTCTGGGGTGCGGTCGCTGCCGTCGCACTCGGAGTCGCGATTTTCTTTGTGCAGGGACGTCGCCACCCTGGTTTTGAACCCTCTGGTTACCGCCCCGGATATGTCTCTGCATCTGAAAAAGGGCTAGAATCTGGAGACACCTATACCGTGGGGGAACTCGCCGGCGAAGCCGAGTCCGCCATGTCGCGATCTGGAGCCACAAGCCCTTCTCGTTGATGTTTCTGCGTTCCGTTTGTTGACCGAGGGCCGACGTCGTCCCTGACACCGGAAGGACGATGATTCTGTTGAACCCATTTGAGCGCTTCAGCGCCGTCCCGGTGCGGACGGGGCTTTATGATCCAACCCACGAGAAGGACTCGTGCGGATTCGCGATGGTCGCAACGATGCGCGGCACAGCGGGACACGACATTATCACTATCGCCCTTTCATGCCTCAGGAATCTAGAACATCGCGGCGCGGTTGGTTCTGACGCGGGGACGGGTGACGGAGCCGGAATTCAAATTCAGATACCCGACCGCTTTTTCCGCGCAGTTGTTTCCTTTAATTTACCCGAGGCCGGTCGTTATGCCTCTGGAATTGCGTTTCTTCCGCTCAATAGTGAGGGTAGAGGAAAAGAGAAGAAGCGAATCGAAGAAATCGCCTTGAGCGAGGGACTGTCTGTTCTGGGTTGGCGTTCTGTCCCAACCGACCCGACACACCTCGGAAGTCTTGCACGGGACGTAATGCCAGCGTTCGAACAACTTTTTGTTTCGGACGCCAACGGTGAAGCGGCTGGCATCGACCTTGATCGAAAATCGTTTCGACTGCGCAAGCGTGCCGAACGGGAGTTGGGTACATATTTCCCGTCGCTGTCCAGCCGCACGATTGTCTACAAGGGGATGGTGACAACACTTCAACTAGAGCCGTTTTTTCCCGACCTCTCTGATGAACGCATCGAATCCACACTGGCGGTTGTCCACTCACGATTCTCGACAAATACTTTCCCGTCGTGGTCTCTTGCACAGCCTTTTCGCTATATCGCTCACAACGGCGAGATCAACACCATCAACGCGAACCGAAATTGGATGCACGCTCGACAATCGCAATTGTCGTCCGAGATCCTCGGCGACCTCACTGCTCTCTATCCGATTGTGACTGACGGCGCGAGTGACTCGGCGTCCTTCGATGAGGTGGTCGAGATACTCGAGTTGGCCGGTCGCTCGCTACCCCACGCCATCATGATGATGGTTCCGGAGGCGTGGGAAAACGACGACGCAATGGACTCCGCGCGCCGAGACTTTTATCGTTACCATTCGTCGCTGATGGAACCCTGGGACGGTCCCGCTGCACTCGCGTTTTCAGATGGAACGATTGCCGGAGCCACACTGGATCGGAACGGGCTACGGCCAGGTCGATTCCTCGTTACCGACGACGGCTTGGTAGTCATGGCCTCAGAGATCGGCGTCTATGACATCGATCCCCGCAAGGTCGTCCGAAAAGGCAGGCTGCAACCCGGGCGCATGTTTCTCGTGGACACGCTCAACGGTCGCATCATCGAAGACGACGAAATCAAAAACTCCATTGCCACCAGCGAACCGTGGGGACAGTGGGTTAACGACAACGCGATTGCTCTAGAAGAACTCCCCTGGCGGGAACATATCATCCACACCGCACCATCAGTCCAACGTCGGCAGAAGACCTTCGGTTACACAGAAGAGGAAGTTCGAGTACTGATTATGCCGATGGCGCAATCAGGTGCAGAACCTCTCGGCGCGATGGGAAGCGATTCTCCGCTCGCAGTGCTGTCAGATCGCCCACGCCTCCTGTTCGACTACTTCGCCCAACAATTCGCTCAGGTGACCAACCCACCACTCGATTCAATTCGCGAAGAAATCGTGACATCTCTTCACGTGGGGTTGGGTCCAGAACGAAACCTACTGGCCGCGACACCAGAGCACGCTCGCCAGGTATCGTTGTCGTTCCCCGTAATAGACAACGACGAACTGGCAAAAGTAATTCACCTCCAGCAAGACGGTCGGGCGGTCACCCACACCATCTCAGGTTTGTATCGAATTGACGAGGGCGCAAAGGCGATGGAGCAACGACTCGATCAAATGTGCGAAGAAGTCGATTCGGCTCTCGACGCTGGTGCTATGTTCGTCGTTCTCAGCGACCGTGACTCCGATAAAGACTTCGCACCGATCCCTTCACTGCTGATGCTGTCCGCAATCCACCACCATCTGATTCGCACCGGTCGTCGCATGCAGTCGTCTCTTATTGTCGAAGCGGGCGATGTCCGAGAGGTACATCACGTCGCGACACTTGTTGGGTTCGGCGCTTCGGCGATCAATCCGTACCTCGCGATGGAAACCGCAGAGCTATTGGTCCGCACAGGTCGCATCCCCGGACTTTCACCCGAAGAGGCTGTGTCGAACATCATCTATGCGCTGGGCAAAGGTCTTCTCAAAACAATGTCCAAAATGGGTATCTCTACCGTCGCGTCATACGCGGGTGCACAGGCGTTCGAAGCAATTGGGCTCAGTACCGAAGTCGTTGATCGCTATTTCACGGGGGTGACCAGCATTCTCGGCGGTGTGACGATGGACATCATCGCGGAAGAGACGCGTCGACGGCACGATTTGGCCTACGGGAGTCCGTCGACCTTCCACGAAGTGCTCCCTGTAGGTGGAGAGTATTCGTGGCGTCGCGAAGGGCCGCCGCACTTGTTCAATCCGGAGACCGTGTTCAAATTGCAACACGCCACACGGGAGAAGCGATATGACATCTTCCGTGACTACACGAAAGCCGTAGATGAACAAGCCGAACGGCTGATGACGCTCCGTGGGCTTTTTCGTTTCGCCGGCGACCGTGACCCGGTTTCACTCGATGAAGTTGAATCGGCGAACGACATCATCCGTCGATTCTCTACAGGCGCGATGTCCTACGGAGCTATCTCGCAAGAAATGCACGAAACTCTCGCGATAGCGATGAACCGACTTGGTGCTCGTTCCAATACCGGGGAGGGCGGTGAATCCGTCGAGCGTCTGCTGGACCCCGAACGTCGAAGTGCGATCAAACAGGTCGCCAGCGGGCGTTTCGGTGTGACGAGCATGTATCTCACCCACGCCGACGACATTCAGATCAAGATGGCTCAAGGGGCGAAGCCGGGAGAAGGCGGGCAACTTCCGTCGAACAAGGTTTATCCGTGGATCGCACGAACACGAATGGGCACACCCGGTGTCGGCCTTATCTCACCACCACCTCACCACGACATCTACTCGATCGAAGATCTCAAACAACTGATTTTTGATCTCAAGCGTTCGAATCCCAGCGCTCGAATTCACGTGAAGCTCGTATCCGAGGCCGGGGTTGGAACGGTCGCCGCCGGTGTCGCTAAATCCAAGGCCGACGTTATTTTGATTTCGGGACACGACGGTGGTACGGGAGCAAGTCCACTGTCCTCGCTCAAACATGCGGGCACCCCATGGGAACTTGGGCTTGCCGAGGCCCAACAAACTCTCATGCTCAACGACATGCGGGGACGAATCGTGTTGCAGGTCGACGGGCAGATGAAGACTGGTCGAGATGTTGTCATTGCTGCGCTTCTTGGAGCAGAGGAATACGGATTTGCTACCGCACCGATGGTTGTGAGTGGGTGCATCTTGATGCGCGTGTGCCACCTCGACACCTGCCCGGTTGGCGTCGCGACGCAAAACCCACTCTTGCGCCAACGTTTCAGCGGTAAACCTGAATTTGTGGAAACCTTTTTTGAATACATCGCTGAAGAGGTGCGCGAGATTCTCGCGTCGTTGGGGTTCCGAACACTGGCGGAAGCGATCGGCCACCGCGAGATTCTGGACGTGGACCGTGCTGTCTCTCACTGGAAGACGGAAGGACTCGACCTCACACCGGTGCTTGGTGGCCCAGTGTTTGCAGAGGACGCCCCACGTTCCAACGTTAGTCAACAGGACCACGAGCTTGAGATACACATCGACCACGCGTTCATTCGTGACGCCGCGGAAGCAATTGCCGACGGAATACCCATTTCGCTCACTGCCGATATTCGTAATACCGACCGGGCGATTGGAACGATGCTCGGTCATTATGTGACCAAAGCACACGGTGAAAACGGTCTCGAACCGAACACCATCGATATCTCGCTGTCGGGTTCTGCTGGGCAATCCCTTGGAGCTTTCGTCCCGCGTGGAATCACGTTGCGCCTCGTCGGTGATTCCAACGACTACGTCGGGAAAGGACTCAGTGGTGGTCGAATTTCTCTGCGACAACCTCGTGAATCAACCTTCCCTTCCAACGAGAACATCATTGCGGGAAATGTCGTCGGCTACGGTGCGACGAGTGGTGAAATGTTCATCGCTGGAGTAGTCGGCGAACGTTTCGGAGTGCGTAACTCCGGCGCAACGATTGTTGTCGAAGGCACCGGCGACCACGCGCTCGAATACATGACCGGCGGATTTGCTCTCATTCTTGGCTCTACTGGTCGCAATCTGGGAGCCGGAATGAGCGGGGGATACGCCTACGTGCTCGACCTCGACGTCGCTCTCGTCAACCAAGCGGCGATTGTGTCGGGCGAACTCGAGCTTACGCCATTGACGGACGACGGTGCCGCGTTCGTTCACGAGTTGCTCGCCACCCACGTTGCCGAGACTGGGTCGCTCTATGCGACCGATCTCCTCAACGACTGGTCAACGACTCGTGAGCGTGTCACGGCGATTACACCGAGAGACTTCCGACGGGTCACCATCGTCCGAAACACAGCACTCGATGCAGGAATCGACCCCGACAGCGATGATGTGTGGACGCAGATTATGGAGGTGACCGGTGGCTGACCCCAGAGGATTCTTGAAGACGCCGAAGCGCGAAACCCCCGAACGCCGGCCCGTGTCAATTCGATTGCGAGACTGGAAAGAGGTTTACGCGGAGCGCGAATCGGGACAAGTTGAACGCCAAGCAGGGCGCTGCATGGACTGCGGTGTGGCGTTCTGTCACCAGGGCTGCCCATTGGGTAATCTGATCCCCGAATTTAACGATCTGGTGCACCGCGACGAATGGCGTTCCGCAATCGAACGACTCCACACAACGAACAACTTCCCTGAGTTCACAGGGCGTCTCTGCCCAGCGCCGTGTGAATCGTCATGCGTTTTGGGTATCCATCAGCCGGCCGTCACGATCAAACAATCTGAACTGGCGATTATCGACACCGCCTGGGAAAAGGGATACATCAATGCCGTGCTTCCGGATCGACTGACCGGCCAGACCGTCGCAATCGTTGGTTCTGGCCCAGCAGGTCTCGCCGCTGCGCAACAACTCACTCGTGTTGGACACACCGTTGCCGTCTACGAGCGCAGTGATCATGTCGGCGGACTGCTTCGTTATGGAATTCCGGATTTCAAAATGGAAAAGCGTCATATCGACCGCCGAATTCAGCAGATGAGTGAGGAGGGCACGCGATTTAGAACCGGAGTCGCCGTCGGAATCGACGTCACTTGGGCGGAACTAAACGAGAGGTACGACGCGGTTATCGTGGCAACTGGCGCGCCAGTCGAGAGGGATTTGCCCATTAAGGGTCGGGAACTGTCAGGGATTCACTTTGCGATGGATTATCTCGTTCCGTCAAACAGAGCGGTCGCCGGCGAAAGCCCGGCTGGCCACATAGATCTCGGTGGAAAGCACGTCATCATCCTCGGCGGCGGCGACACAGGCGCTGATTGTCTTGGAACGGCTCTTCGGCACGGTGCGGCCACTGTTACGACCCTCGCGATCGGAAAAAAGCCTCCGTTGGAACGACCGCCGACGCAACCGTGGCCGATGGACCCGAATCTCTTCGAAGTTCAGACTGCCCACGAGGAGGGCGGAACACGCTCGTACCTCGCCTCGACCGTTGAATTTGTCGGCAACGAGCGCGGTGAACTCACGGGTCTTGTCGTCGCGGAAACCGAATTCATTGACGGAGGACGACGCCCAAAAATTGGCACTGAGAAAACGCTTCCCGCAGACGTCGTACTTCTAGCTCTCGGCTACACGGGAATCGAATCGGATGTTATCGTCGAGCAACTGCGCGTCGAACTGTCAGAGCGCGGCACCATTGCACGCAATCGAACGTATGACACGAACATTCCCGGGGTTTTTGTCGCAGGCGATGCTGGACGAGGAGCGTCACTGATCGTCTGGGCGATAGCCGAGGGGAGAGCCGCCGCGGCGCGCGCGGACGAGTATCTCCGTGGCAGCACGAGTCTTCCCGTCCCGGTCACCGCACATGACGCCCCGATACACTTCTAACGAAGACCACACCTCTCGACAAAGGACACCATGAGACGCGCAAAGATTGTTGCCACGCTGGGTCCGGCAACGAACAGTTACGACACTATTCGAGCGGTAATCGAAGCCGGTGTGGATGTTGCTCGTATGAACCTCAGTCACGGTACCTACGACATTCACGAGGAGGTCTTTGCCAACATCAAAAAGGTCGCATCCGACCTTGGTAAGCCTGTTGCCGTGCTTGTTGACCTGCAGGGTCCCAAGATTCGTCTCGGCAAATTTGCAGACGGACCCCACGATCTCGCCATTGGTGACATATTTACCATCACGACGGAAGACATCGAGGGAACGAAAGACATCTGCGGTACGACGTTCAAAGGATTACCTCAGGACGTCGCCGCGGGGGACACGCTACTCATCGACGACGGCAAGGTGAACGTCCGAGTTCTTGACACCGATGGCGTCCGTGTTCGAACCGAGGTGGTCGTTGGTGGGACCGTCTCTAACAACAAGGGAATAAACCTGCCCGGTGTCGCCGTCAACGTTCCTGCTCTCAGCGAAAAGGACGAGGACGACCTGCGGTGGGGACTTCGGATCGGGGCCGATTACATTGCCCTTTCGTTCGTCCGAAGCGCAGCGGACGTCACTCGTGTGCACGAAATCATGGCGGAAGAGGGCATTCGTCTTCCGGTTATCGCCAAGATCGAAAAGCCGCAAGCAGTCGAAGCAATCGATGAAATCGTCGACGCGTTCGACGCAATCATGGTCGCTCGCGGAGACCTTGGCGTCGAACTACCCCTGGAACAAGTTCCGTTAGTTCAAAAGCGCACTGTTGAAGCCGCACGTCGTATGGCGAAACCCGTCATCGTCGCGACTCAAATGCTTGAATCGATGATTACGTCGCCGGTCCCAACACGTGCCGAGACGTCGGATGTCGCCAACGCGATTCTCGATGGAGCGGACGCCGTGATGCTTTCGGGCGAAACCAGTGTCGGCTCATTTCCTGCAATCACCGTTGCTACGATGGCACGAATCATCGAGAACACAGAGGAACATGGTCTCGAGCGCATCCTTCCGCTCGGCACAAAACCCCGCACGCAAGGTGGAGCGATCACTCTCGCGGCCGCTGAAGTCGCGGATTTCGTTGAAGCGAAATACGTTTGTGTTTTCACCGAATCCGGTGACTCAGCTCGACGCATGTCACGACTCCGTTTCCGCATCCCGATGAAGGCATTCGCCACCAACGAAGCAATTCGTCGTCGCATGGCTCTGTATTGGGGAATTACGTCCTACCTCGTAGCGCCTGTCACCCACACCGACCAGATGTTCACCGAGGTCGACGAGTCGCTTCTCGCGGAGGGGCTTGCGGTGAAGGGGGACAAGGTCGTCGTGATTTCGGGGTCTCCTCCTGGAGTCGCTGGTTCGACGAATGATATTCGTGTGCATGTGGTCGGTACCGAAATGCCCAAACACTAGCGAATTGGGAAAGGGCGAGGAATAATCCCCGCCCCCTCGTCGTGCCGGATGTGGGACTTGAACCCACACGCCCTTACGGACAAAGCATTTTGAGTGCTTCGCGTCTGCCATTCCGCCAATCCGGCTACAGGTGAAAACGATACCGTAGGCTGAAGGCGTGAGTGAAACCGTAGTGCGTCGTGTTGTTGTCGCCGAGGACGAGGCGCTCATCCGAATGGACATCGTCGAGGTCCTGCGGGAAAACGGTTTTGATATCGTCGGTGAGGCAGCGGACGGTGAGGCGGCAATCGAGCTCACACGGGAACTGCGGCCTGACCTCGTTGTCATGGATATTACGATGCCGAAAATGGACGGACTGACCGCCGCCGAGGCAATCGGTAAGGAACGCCTTGCACCGGTGGTGATGCTCACCGCGTTCGCCCAACCAGAGTTTGTTGCCCGCGCGGTCGAGGCTGGTGCAATTGCCTACGTCGTCAAACCGTTCACTCCGGAACGATTGTTGCCGCAAATCGAGGTGGCGTTCTCTCGACACCAAGAGCTCCTCGCCGTCGAGGCAGAGGTGACCGACGCGCTTGAGAGGCTTGAGACGAGAAAAATTCTTGATCGAGCCAAAGGGTTGCTGCAAGAAAAGATGAAATTGACGGAACCGGAGGCGTTCCGCTGGATTCAGAAGGCCTCAATGGACCGGCGATTGACGATGACCGAGGTTGCGCAGGCCGTCATCGAGCAATTGAATCCCTCTTCTTAGGCGTCACCGGCCGCGATGTGGCGCATGTTGCCGTAGGTCGCAGTCACCTCGGTCACGATCACGCGGTATCCCTTGTACCAGCGGTCGACCTGGCTTTTTGCTGTCCGATGGTCGTCGAATCGTCCCAGTTTGGTGAGAGCGGACATGTCGTCAAAATAATAGACCGCGTTAATCCTGAGCCCGTCCACAGACACCCATCGGTCCGTGCCTAAAAACCCAGGCAGTGATTTTGCGTCGTTATCGATTGAGTCGTCGAGCCTGTGGAACTCGTCGTCGTATTCGCCCGGCTCGAAGATGAATTGGGCTGCGATCATCGGTCACGCAACAAGTTCGTAATTCTTACGGTCGACAGTCGTTCTCCCGCGTCGTTCGTCACGACAATTTCGTGAACACAGATGGTTTTCCCAAGCGAAATCGCGGTGCACGTTCCGGTGACCCAGCCCTCAGCGATGCTCTTCGTGTGCGTTGCGTTGATGTCAATGCCGACGGCATAACGACCAGCGCCGGCGTGCACTGCGGCGGCAACACTGCCCAGGGTCTCACCGAGAACGACATGGGCACCGCCGTGAAGGATTCCGACCACCTGACGGTTACCTTCGACGGGCATACGTGCGACAGAGCGTTCAGCAGAGATCTCGAGGAGTTCGATTCCCATCTTTCGCGTCAATTCCCCTCCGCCCGTCGAAAACCGCTCTTGCAATTCGGGGTGAAGGTTGTCGAGTACTCCCACAGTGCAATCCTTCCGTCGGCAGCGCTCGGTAGGCTAATGCCGTGAGCGACACGCAAAAGCCTACCCTCCTCGTTATTGACGGTCATTCGCTCGCGTTCCGCGCCTTTTATGCCCTGCCGCTCGAGTCGTTTCAGACTTCCGGTGGCCAGCACACCAACGCGATCCACGGTTTCTTGTCAATGTTTCTCACGATACTGCAGGCGGAAAACCCAACTCACGTCGCCGTCGCGTTCGATATTTCTCGATATTCGTTCAGAACGGCCGAATACCCGGAATACAAGGGAACTCGAGGCGAAACCCCACCCGAGTTCATCGGGCAGGTTCCCTTGCTCCAGGAAGCCCTTCGAGCCATGCGTATCGAGACCATGCAAATGGAAAACTTCGAGGCCGACGACATCCTCGCGACGCTGGCGACCAAGGGAGAAGCCGCGGGTCTCGATGTGTTGGTGGTATCCGGTGATCGCGACACCTTCCAACTCGTTACCGAGAAGGTGACCGTCTTGTACCCCAGCGCGCGTGGAGTGTCAGAACTGAAGCGGTACACCCCGGCAGCTGTCGAAGAACGATACGGAATTCGTCCTGACCAATACCCCGACATCGCGGCCCTGGTAGGGGAAACGTCGGACAACCTGCCCGGAGTTGACAAGGTCGGCGAAAAGACCGCGGTCAAATGGATTCAGCAATACGGATCGCTCGACGAGGTGCTCGCTCACCGTGACGAGATCGGCGGCGTCGTTGGGAACAACTTGCGCGAACAGATTGGAAACGTCGAACGAAATGCGCGACTCAACAAACTGGTTCGCGACCTCGAATTGCCCGTTCCCTTGGACGAGCTTGTTCGCCGCCCAATTGAACCGACTGAAGTAGTTGAAGTTTTCGACCGACTGCAGTTCCGGTCGCTCAAGCAACGCGTTTTACAGTTTGGCGGTATTGCAGCCGACGCAACCATGTCCACACCAGCAAAAGCACCGGCCACGCCGCTCCGCGAGCAGGTTCCAGCGCCCGTACCGCGTCACATGGGCGATGAAGAACTGGCCAAGTGGTTACAGGACAGCGCCGTCTCACGAATCGGACTTTTTATCGAACGGGGAGATGACGGTTTGGCCATCGGTCTCGCCACGCACGACGTGAGCGTGAGGTCTGTTCGCGCGAGCGACTCGCTCGATCACGTCGCGTTCGACGCCTGGCTCGCCAGTCCGAGCCCCAAAATTGTCCACGATGGCAAGGCGCTCGGTCATCTGCTTGCAGAATTCGACCTTTCGCTTGGGGGTATTGTTCGCGACACCCGAGTGGCTGCGTGGCTTCTTGACTCATCGACCAAGTCACTCGCATTGGTTGATGTCGCCCGGTCACTTACAGGGCTCGACGTGCCCGTTGCCGACCCGAACGAACTCGTGCCCTCGGTCGACCCGTCCAGTACCGCGACAACCGCCTGGATACTCACTCAACTCGATTCGGAACTTGAGGGACGCCTCGACGAGGGCCAACAGTCCATCGAACGTGAGATTGAAGTTCCGCTCATTCCGGTACTTCTCGACATGGAACGAGCGGGAATTGCCATGGATGCGGCCATTCTTGACGACATTTACGTTCGTTTGACGTCAACCGCGGACGCGAAAGCAAGCGAACTGTTTTCCATGATCGGCTCGGAGATAAATCTGTCCTCGCCGAAGCAACTGCAAGAGGTGCTATTTGAAAAACTCGGGATGCCCAAAACACGTTCGACGAAAACCGGATACTCAACGGACGCAGCGTCCCTCGCGGACCTGCAGGCGTCAAACCCCCACCCATTCCTTGACGGCTTGCTCGAGCATCGAGAACAGACAAAACTCGCGCAAATCGTCGAGGTTTTGCGCAAGAGTATCCAATCCGATGGTCGGATTCACACGAGCTACGATCAGACCGGGACGACGACGGGTCGGCTCTCGTCTTCGGAACCAAACCTCCAGAACAT
>WLFX01000019.1 GCA_009703545.1 Actinomycetota bacterium | reverse complement strand
TTCTCTGGCTCACACCAAGATGCGATCAAAAAGGGCTTCGAAGCGATGGAAGCTCAGGCAACCGCCGAGGGCAAGACGGTCAATGACATCGAATGGGCCGTTCCGTATCTGCCGATCGACCCCAAGGACGTTGGTCGAACTTACGAGGCGGTCATTCGCGTCAATTCGCAGTCGGGCAAGGGTGGCGTCGCCTACCTCTTGAAGGCCGACCACAACCTCGACCTGCCTCGCAAACTGCAAATCGAATTCTCAGGCGTGGTTCAGGGTAAGACAGATACCGAGGGCGGCGAGGTCTCGAGCGATGAGATCTGGGCCATTTTCATGGACGAATACCTGCCGTCAGCCGCCGAAGACGACAAGTGGGGGCGCTACGAACTCATGGGCACCCGAACCGCATCCGACATGTCTGGCGAGGTCACGCTCGACGTGAATCTTCGCGTCGGTGAATCGACGGAATCGCTGCAGGCGGTCGGCAACGGCCCCGTGGCGGCGTTCCTCTCGGTGATGGCGGGCCAGGATCACGCAATTCGCTTGTTTGATTACGTCGAACACGCTCTCAGCGCATCCGGTGATGCGCTCGCCGCCGCCTACGTCGAGCTCGAGGTCGACGGCCAAACCCTCTGGGGAGTGGGAATTGACGGAGACATCTCGACCGCGTCACTTAAGGCGATTGTGTCTGCGGTGAATCGGTCGGTTCGGGCTCGCGCGACCGTCTAACGACCCTGTTTTACGAACAACACCAGGGCATAAGCGGCCGAGAAGGCAAAGCCAACGACAGCGTAGACAATCGTGAACCAGGTGAGCGGAACCGGCACAAGGAGCGTGAGCACCCCTAATGCGAACGCGGAAATCAACATCACACGGGCTGAGAACGTTACCGACTCGTCGCTTCCGCGACTCGACACCGACAACATATTTCCTGCAAGCGCGACCAGGGTGATACCGATCATGCGCATTGCCCATTCAAGATCGGGTCCTGTAGCCAGCCCGAGCAGGTTATTGAACACGTCTGGAGTTGCGATCAATGCGACTGCGCTCAACCCAAACACAATCGAGCCGGTTCGCAGAACCAGTCGAAGTCGACTGCTCTGCGATTGATTGCTTATCGTGGTCTTGCCCATGAAACTCCGTTCGCCTTGTCTAGTTCGAACTTACTATTAGGAGGGTTCCCCGTGAATAAACAGTTTCTGCTTAATCCGCTAGTATCCAAAAATGAAACACTCGGGATATAAGAAACATTCATTTGTCACGCTTCCCGTTACTGCGCTGCTTATATCGATTCTTGTTGTCGGTTGCTCGTCCAGCAATGACGCGGCAGCCCCGACGGCAACCCCCACGGCAACGCCAGAAGAATTTGAAGCAGTTATCCCGATCTCGTTGCCCGTTGCACAAGATAAACACATTACATTTGCGAATGCTGAAAAATCGTTTGAGGAAATTCCGCAAACTGCGTGGCTGAATGTTCAGGACGCAATTAACGCTAATCCGGTCGTCGACATACCGACCACAATTGTGGTTGGCCCGAATACTGACACAACAATCGAACAAATCACCTCGCTGTTGCAGATGGAATATCAACTGTGGAATGGCTTCGAACAGCCCCCTTCGTTCGCGGGTCTTGTCTACAACGCTCAAGATGAGGCATGGGCCGAGAAAGAATGGCCAAAACTTGCGGCCAAGCTGAACCTTACAGATAACCCGGAAAGCGAAATCCCGCGGCTTCGAGCTGGTTGTAACTTTACTAGCGACGTTGCAACCGAATGCTACGGCGGAATGTCGGTATTTTTCCCCAACACGTTGGCCGGATTTGCATTTTATGGGGTTCAAAGCCCATATTGGTCGCAAAACTCTTTAGAGGTTGGGCCCATCAGTCAGGTGACGCATGAGTACACTCACATTGTTCAATTCGCGCAGTGGAATGGTGCAGAACTACAACCTGGCGAGAATCTCAAATCCGAATCTGCTCATAACGGAATGCCGTGCTGGTTTTCTGAAGGTCAGGCGAATGCAATCGGGATTCCCATTGCGGCAAAAGATTTGAATAGTTACATCCAAGGTCGGGATAACAGTGTGCGACGACGAATTAATCAAGACTCAGGCGCTAAGCCGGCATTAACCGACTCGACCTTATCGGCCAAAAACATTACGTCATTCTTGTACGGGCAAGATGCTTCAACGTGCTACAACCCGGCAACAAACGGAGATTGGCAACTGGGGTATAGCGTCGGTTACGCTGCTACGGAAGTTCTCGTCGCGATTGGTGGACCACAGTCCACGATGGCACTGTTAGCAAAAACTGCCTCTGGATTGACATGGTCCGACGCATTCCACGCTGTTTACGGGGTCAGTTGGGAAGAAGGGGCTGACATCCTCGGCAAAGTTTTGGAAGCAGAATACGCGGCCAAGCCGATGGACCACTAATTTCGGGTTGGCTTAAGATGACTTTTTGGGTTTGTTACGAATCGTCCGAATCACTGACGTAACGGTCGGCACCCCACGCTGCGCGGGCAGTTTCCAGCCAAGAATCACGGACAACATGCGAATTGCGGTCGTGACTCCGACTCCGGCGAATCCCGCGACGGTCACCGATTGACCGATTGAGAGCAGAACAATGACAGTTGCTCCGCCCAGCCCGGCGGCCACGGCATAAAGCGAACCGACCTGCATGAGTTGCATGGGCAGCGCGAGAAGCATGTCGCGCAGGATGGAGCCGCCCACCGCGGCCGCGACACCGATAAACAACGCGGGAACGACGGGGAGCCCGAACGCGAGTGCCTTGGTCGTTCCGATTACGCCGAAGATTCCAATCGTCAGTGCGTCCAACACGTTGATGACCATTTCGATGCGATGAAGAAGTGACGATACGAGCATGCCTCCGAGCGCACAGAGAACCGCGGTGACGAGATACCAATTTGAGTTCAGGGCGGCGATGTCGGTCGAGAGAAAGATGTCGCGCACCATCGAACCGCCGAACCCGCTGACGATGCCGATGATGGCAACACCCAAGAGATCGAGCTCGGCGCCGCGGTATCGGGCCGAGAACATCGCCCCCTGCGCCGCGCCTATTCCGACTGCGACCAGGTCGAGCCATCCGGGAATCGCAAATAACGAGTTCATGACTCCATTCTCTCGTGTCGCGGGTCGGGCGTGATACGTCGGGCGCGAGAATGGACAGGTGCCCACCTATCGTGACAACGTGATTGTGCTTCGAACGCACAAATTGGGCGAAGCCGATCGCATCATCACCATGCTCGGAAAGTCTCGAGGCAAGATTCGTGCGGTGGCCAAGGGGGTTCGTAAAACGGGAAGTCGAATTGGTTCTCGCCTCGAGCCCTTCATGATTGCCGATGTTCAGTTCTACGAGGGTCGAAACCTCGACACGGTCCAACAGGTGGAAACCATCACCTCATTGACCGCCGTGATTGTCGCGGATTATCCGATGTACACGACCGCGTCGGCGATGGTCGAAACCGCCGACAAACTGACCGATCACGGTCACACTTCCGGTCATTACGCGCTGTTGCTCGGTGGGCTCACAGCGTTGGCGAAAAGGTCACACGACCCATCGCTCATTCTCGATTCCTACATATTGCGCGCGCTTGCGATTGCCGGCTGGACGCCAGTGCTCGACGTCTGTGTCATCACGGGCGAGGACGGCCCGCACACCGCACTCGTCATCTCGGCAGGTGGAGTCGTTTCTGATGCCGTCGCGCCGCCAGGTACCCCGCACCTGCGACCGGACACTATCACCCTTCTTGCGGCATTGTTGAAAGGTGACTGGGCGGTCGCCGATGCATCGCCGGACGGCGCTCGAATCGAGGCGCGTGGTATCGTCGCCGCGTACGCGCAGTTCCACCTTGAACGGTCGATTCGATCGCTCGGACACATCGATCGGACGGAATGATGGTCGACTTTCTGCCGCTGGATTACACGGGGTTGACGCCGCCGGTTATTCAACGGGACCTCGTACCCGAACACGTTGCCATCGTCATGGATGGCAACGGTCGATGGGCGAACGCGCGAGGACTTCCTCGGGTCGAAGGTCACCGGGCGGGTGAGGCCGCTCTGCTCGATGTTGTGGCCGGGGCAATCGAAGTCGGTGTGAAGCACTTGTCGGTGTACGCGTTTTCGACCGAGAACTGGCGGCGCAGCCCCGAAGAGGTCAAATTCCTCATGGGATTCAACCGCGAAGTGCTGCGGCGCCGTCGCGACCAACTTAACGAGTGGGGTGTTCGCGTCCGCTGGGTCGGCCGTGCCCCGAAACTGTGGGCGAGCGTCATTTCGGAATTGCGCGAGGCCGAAGAGATGACGAAGAAGAACACGGGTCTCACTCTGCAAATGTGCGTGAACTATGGGGGCCGACTAGAACTCGTCGACGCGATTCGTGACATCGCCGAGGGAGTCGCGACCGGGAAGATCAACCCAGCGCGTATTTCCGAAAAGACGGTGCAGGCGCACCTCTACGAGCCGTCGCTGCCTGACGTCGACTTGTTTATTCGATCGTCCGGCGAACAGCGGACCTCTAACTTTCTGCTGTGGCAGAGCGCCTATTCCGAGATGGTCTTCCTCGATACGCTGTGGCCCGACTTCTCGCGAGTGCAACTCTGGCGTGCGATCGAGGACTACGTTCGCCGTGACCGTCGCTTCGGTGGTGCGGTTGATGCGCCCGCGCCCCGATAAACTGACGTCACGCCCTGTTTAGAGGAGACCCGTGGCCCAGAACAACCGTCTTGACAACGTCATTTCGCTCGCGAAACGACGTGGTTTCGTTTTTCAAGCCGGAGAAATCTATGGCGGAAGCCGTTCGGCCTGGGATTACGGCCCACTCGGTGTCGAACTTAAAGAGAACATCAAACGTCAGTGGTGGAAAGCCATGGTCCAGAACCGGCCCGACGTGGTCGGACTCGATTCGTCCGTCATCCTGCCCCGCGCCGTCTGGGAAGCTTCCGGTCACGTCGATGTCTTTAGCGACCCGCTCGTCGAGTGCCTGTCGTGCCACAAGCGTTTCCGTGCCGACCACCTCGAAGAAGAATTCGAAGAAAAGAAGGGGCGCCCCGCCGAGAACGGCTTGAAGGACATCGCATGTGGGCACTGCGGGACCCGCGGACAGTGGACTGAGCCCAAGGAATTCTCGGGGATGCTCAAGACCTACCTCGGGCCCGTCGAAGATGAATCAGGCATGCACTACCTTCGCCCAGAGACCGCTCAGGGAATCTTTGTGAACTTTGCGAACGTTGTGTCGTCGACGCGTCAAAAGCCTCCGTTCGGTATCGGTCAGATTGGAAAGTCCTTCCGCAACGAGATCACCCCGGGAAACTTCATCTTCCGCACCCGCGAATTCGAGCAGATGGAGATGGAATTCTTTGTCGAGCCGGGAACGGATGAAGAGTGGCATCAGTATTGGATTGACGAGCGCTTCCGCTGGTACACCGACCTCGGAATCAACCCCGAGAACCTGCGCCTCTTCGAACACCCGAAAGAGAAACTGTCACACTATTCGAAGCGAACCGTCGATATTGAATACCGTTTCGGATTTTCGTCGGGCGAGTTTGGCGAGCTCGAGGGCGTTGCGAATCGTACCGACTTCGATCTGACCACCCACTCGAAGGCATCCGGAACAGACCTGTCGTACTTCGACCAGGGCAAGAACGAGCGTTGGACCCCTTATGTCATCGAGCCGGCGGCCGGACTGACCCGTTCACTCATGGCGTTCCTCGTAGACGCGTATTACGAGGACGAAGCGCCAAACACCAAGGGAGGAGTCGATGTGCGCACCGTGCTGCGCCTCGACCGCCGTCTTGCACCCGTCAAAGCCGCGGTTCTTCCGCTGTCTCGTCACGAGGAACTGTCGCCGCTGGCGCGTGACCTCGCCGAAAGCCTTCGTAAGCATTGGAACATCGATTTCGATGACGCCGGTGCGATCGGACGCCGATATCGTCGCCAGGACGAAATCGGAACTCCGTTTGCCATCACGGTTGACTTCGACACGCTCGAAGACAAAGCCGTCACGGTTCGCGAACGAGACACGATGGCGCAAGATCGCGTCTCTCTCGACCGTCTCGAGGGCTACCTGGCGGAGCGACTGCTCGGAGCCTAGGGTGCGAATCGGCCCGATTGAAACCGACGTTCCCGTCGTTCTCGCCCCCATGGCGGGGATCACGAATACGGCATTTCGACGGTTGTGTCGCGAATATGGGGGCGGGCTCTTCGTCTCGGAGATGATCACCGCACGAGCTCTCGTCGAACGTAACGAGACGACGATGCGTCTCATTCAGCACCACCCGTCCGAGACCACACGGTCAATCCAGTTGTATGGCGTCGACCCGAAGACGATGGGCGCCGCGACTCGAATTCTCGTCGAGGAGGACCACGCCGATCACATCGACATGAACTTCGGGTGCCCTGTTCCCAAGGTGACGCGCAAAGGTGGAGGCGCAGCTCTACCGTGGAAGACCACCCTGTTCGAACAGATTCTGAAAGAGACGGTAGCGGCTGCGGGCGACGTCCCCGTGACCATCAAGATGCGAATGGGTATCGACGATGATCACCTCACGTATCTCGACGCCGCTCGAATCGCGGCCGACCTCGGAGTTGCCGCAATCGGGCTTCACGCCCGCACCGCCGCGCAGCACTATTCGGGCAACGCCCACTGGGACGCGATTCGAACACTCAAGTCGGAAATCAGAGGACTACCGATCTTGGGTAACGGTGATATTTGGAGTGGTGCGGACGCGAAACGGATGGTTGAGGAAACCGGGTGTGACGGGGTGATTGTCGGACGCGGGTGCCTGGGTCGACCATGGTTGTTCGCTGACCTCGAGGCGGCGTTCGGGAAGGACGTCGAAACGTTCATGCCCAATTTGGGTTACGTCGCCGACGCCTTCCGTCGGCACGCAGAGTTGCTGGTCGAATTCCTCGAGGACGAAAACCACGGATGTCGCGACATCCGCAAACACGTCGCCTGGTATTTCAAGGGGTACGCCGTCGGGGGAGAAACTCGTTCGGCACTCGCACTGGTCGGTAGCCTCAAGGAAATGGACAACATTCTCGCCGAACTCGACAGAGACGCCCCATATCCCGGCGCCGATGCAGAGGGCCAACGCGGCCGTGCCGGTACCCCGAAACGACCGTCGTTGCCGGACGGTTGGCTGAACTCACGCGAGATTTTGGGTTCGCACATGAAGGAATTGGTCGACACCGAATCGAGCCACAGTGGCGGATAACGGTTACTCCTCGTTCGACCTCGAACGGGCCTTTCCTGAAGGTTCCAAGGGCGAAAGGTCCGATTTTGCGCGCGACCGCGGACGACTTTTGCACTCGAGCGCACTTCGTCGTCTCGCGGCTAAGACGCAGGTGCTGTCGCCGACGGCCGGACTAGATTTTGCCCGAAATCGACTGACCCACTCACTTGAGGTCGCACAGGTCGGCCGCGAGATCGGTGCAAGCCTTGGACTCGACCCCGACCTCGTCGACACCGCGTGTCTCGCCCACGACCTCGGCCACCCGCCGTTTGGACACAACGGCGAAAAGGCCCTCAACGACTGGGCGCTACCGTTCGGTGGCTTTGAAGGCAACGCGCAAACGCTTCGAATTCTCACGCGAATCGAACCCAAGGTGTTTGACGACTCCGGGCGCAGTTTTGGGCTGAATCTCACACGAGCGAGCCTCGACGCGTCCTGCAAATACCCGTGGACCCAGGCCACCGGTGTGTCCGAGCCGGGTGGTCGCACCAAATTCGGCGTATATGAATCAGACATTCCGATTTTCGAGTGGATTCGACAGGGTGCTGAAGACCGACGACTGTGCATCGAAGCACAAGTCATGGACCTGTCTGACGACATCGGATATTCGGTGCACGATTTCGAGGACGCGATCGTCAACGGGTACATCGACGTCCGGGCGCTGTCGTCCCGTGTGAACCATGATGATCTTGTCGACTCAATGGTCGAATGGATCGGTGGCGAGTTGCCGCACGACGACCTCGTTGCCGCGTTTGACCGACTCGACGGACTCACCTCGTGGATCGAGACGTGGGAAGGATCTCGACAGGAAATGGGCGCTCTCAAGAACCTCACGTCGACACTGATCGGTCGATTCGCCGGGTCGGCTACGTCTGCCACCCGGGAACACACGACCGCCGTTAGCCTCGTTCGATTCGGTGCCGATGTCGTTGTCCCCGCCGAGACTCGCGCCGAAATTGCGGTGCTCAAGGGAATTGTTGCCGCGAACGTCATGTCCCACGAATCGCGTCGGCCGATTTATTCCCGACAGCGCGAACTTATTCAGGAACTGTGTGCAAATCTCGCCGCCTCGGGGACTAAGCACCTCGAACCAGGCTTTGCCAGCGATTTCCGCGACGCAACGACCGAAGTTGAGGCTATGCGCGCAATCATCGATCAGGTCGCGTCTTTGACCGATCAGAGTGCGCTCGCGTGGCACGAGCGGCTCACCTCTTAAACCTGTCGACCCACTCCGTAGAATGGGCTCGTGGCTGGGCTCATACGGAAATCGGATATCGACGAGGTAAAGCAGCGCGCCAATATTGCCGATATTGTCGGTCAATACGTCACTCTTAAGCGTGGTGGGGCTGATTCGCTCAAGGGATTGTGCCCTTTCCACGATGAAAAATCACCGAGTTTCAGCGTTCGCCCGAATGTCGGAATGTACAAGTGCTTTGGATGCGGCGAGAGCGGTGACGTCTATAAGTTTTTGCAACAGATCGACATGATGACGTTCTCGGAAGCCGTCGAAAAAGTCGCGGCCACCATCAACTTTTCGCTGACGTACGAAGACGGTAGCCCAGAACGCGAGTCCGGCAACCGATCTCGGTTGCTCGAAGCGAATCGCGCCGCGGAATTGTATTTCATCGAACAACTGTCGTCGCCCGATGCCGAGCTTGGTCGCGATTTCCTGACCGGTCGGGGTTTCGACCGCGGCGCGTGCGAAATGTTCGGCGTTGGATATGCTCCCAACTCGTTTGACGCACTGCGTAAGTATCTGACGGCTAAAAAGTTCACGGAAGTCGAGCTCGAAACCGCTGGTTTGCTTTCACGCGGTGAGCGCGGCGTGTATGACCGATTTCGTGGGCGTCTCGTCTGGCCAATTCGCGACGTGACGGGCGCAACAATCGGGTTCGGTGCACGTCGTCTTCGCGATGACGATAACGGACCGAAATACCTGAACACCCCAGAGACGCCCGTGTATCACAAGGCCAAAGTTCTCTACGGGCTTGACCTCGCGAAGCGCAACATTTCTAAAGACCGCAAGGTCGTCGTTGTCGAGGGGTACACCGACGTTATGGCCTGTCATCTCGCGGGAATCACGACAGCGGTGGCGACGTGTGGAACTGCGTTCGGAAGCGACCACGTCTCGCTCATCCGGCGTGTTCTGGGCGATATCGATGCAGGAGACTCCCGCAGTCGCGGCGAGGTCATCTTCACTTTTGATCCCGACGACGCTGGGCAAAAAGCGGCCTCAAAAGCGTTCGCCGAGGATTCCAAATTCGTGGCGAACACCTTCGTCGTGGTCGCGCCTGACGGACTCGACCCATCCGACCTGCGGCAGCAACGCGGCGACGCGGCACTGGCTGCGATTTTCGAGACCAAGACGCCACTCTTCGAATTCATCATTCGTCGAACCATCGCGGGCTTTGACCTGTCCACCGTCGAGGGCCGTGTTCACGCGACTCGAGCCGTTGCTCCCATTATCATCGGCATCAAGGACCGTTCGATGATCGACGGCTACGTCCGGGTTGTCTCTGGTTGGCTCGGTGTCGAACCCACCGACGTTCGTGCGGCGATGCGAGCCGGCGGCGGTCGTGTTGTCGTCGAAGTCGAAAAGGAACATGGCGCAATCGGGTCGTTTGCGTCCCTCGGCACGGACGTGCACGCCAAACGCGAACGTGATGTTATCGTCGCGTTGCTTCGATATCCGGAACTCATCGGTCTTTCCCGAGCGGGGGACATTGTTGCCTGCCACTTCACCAACCCGTCACTCAGTCGAATTCGCAGCGCGATGGTCACCGTATTCTCCGATTTCGCCTCTCCGAACTGGATTTCGCGAGTCATCGACGAGTCGGGCGAGGAATTGCGTCCACTGGTTTCAGAACTCGCCATGGTGGACATTCCGGTCAGGCGTGTCGCCATCTCGAAACCACGAGTCGAGGACGATGCGGCGCTCATCGCCCGAGTGGAGGAAGAGGAACGGCGCACGAGTGCAAACATCGCCACCTATGTTGTCGATGTCGCCTCCGCACTGATTGAGGCTGACATCATCCGCCAGCGTGATGAACTGCACAGCGTCCTGCAACGCACTCCAGAAGGCGATGCCGAGCACGGTTCGTTACAACAGCGCATTTCGGAACTCGAAATGCGCCGTCGCGCGATGAAGGTCGAATAGCGCAATGTCCATCGCTCCCGATCGCCCCGCGCAACATCGCGACCTACCCGGCTCATCGCCGTCGGTGCCACACCGTTCTCCAACCCCCGGACCAATTGCCGTTGAACCGATGCAGAACGCAATGTTCGTTGCTGCGGTCGAGGCAGGCGGTGGGACGGTTTTACCCTTGTCGAACGACACGAAAGGGTTGGTGTGGCTCAGCGAGAAGCGGGCCGACGAACTCACCCAGATTCTGGACAGTTTCCCCGGAATCGAATGGGTGCAATTGCCGTGGGCGGGAGTTGATGGTTTTCGGAGCATTTTTGCCGCCATTGACCATGACGCGGCTCCGGTGTTCACGTCGGCGAAGGGCTCGTATGCCGAGCCGGTAGCGGAACACGCGTTTGCTCTCGCGCTCGCGCTGCAGCGGGAGTTGCCGTCAAAATCACGGGACGCGGCGTGGCAGAAAGAGCGAACCGGATTGTCGCTGTACGGCAATCATGTCGTCATACTCGGCGCGGGTGGAATTACAACCGAACTACTTCGACTTCTCGAGCCTTTCCGTGTCACCACCACAGTTGTTCGACGAACCAACGAGCCACTCGCGGGAGCGACCCACACGGTAACCCCTCAGGAATTGCATTCGGTCTTGCCGTCTGCGGACGTCGTGATTCTCGCTGCCGCGGCAACTCCTGACACTCATCACATCATCGGCGCGGCCGAATTAGCCTTGTTGCCACGTCACACCGTGTTGGTCAATGTTGCCCGTGGCTCATTGCTCGATCAGGACGCTCTCGTTGCGGCGCTTAACGCTGACGAACTGTGGGGAGCGGCGCTCGACGTCACCGACCCAGAACCACTTCCCGCCGATCACCCACTGTGGCGGATACCGCGGTGCGTCATCACGTCACATTCGGCGGATACGCCGCTCATGACCGCCCATTTGCTCGGCGCACGAATCGAACGTAACGTCAGATCGTTTCTCGCGGGGACCCCATTTATTGGGATTGTCGACACTCGCGCAGGTTATTGAGACCGAGAGTTTTGGTATAGTAAGTGACACCTTCCTCGATAGCTCAATTGGCAGAGCAATCGGCTGTTAACCGATAGGTTCTTGGTTCGAGTCCAAGTCGGGGAGCCAAACACCTAGGGCAATGAGCTCGGAGAATCACCTCCAAGGAGAAGCAATGGGCACCTGGTCACCGCT
>WLFX01000018.1 GCA_009703545.1 Actinomycetota bacterium | reverse complement strand
GCCGTCGCGTTCGTCGTTGGGCTCGCGATCATCGCGTTCCTCATGAACTACCTCAAGAAGCACAGCTTCCTACCGTTCGTGATCTACCGAATACTGCTTGGTGGGACGATTCTCGTCTTGCTGACGATGGGCGTCATCCAGCCCTAGGAGCCTTTCGGGCCCTCGTCGCTCTTGCGCAAGAATTCTTCGAACTCGGCGGCAATGGCGTCACCCGACGCCTCGGGTCCCGTCGCGGCATCACGGTCTTCTTCGAGTCGCTGGATGTAGTCGGTCATGTCCTCGTCACCTTCGGCGATTTCGTCGACGGTTTCCTCCCAGTCCTTCGCCTGCGCCTCGAATTCGGCAAGGTCGATATCAAGATCGGCGATGGTGTTGAGTTCCGTCACGAGCGACAGGGTCACCTTCGGCGACGGTGAGTGCAGCGCATAGTGGGGGACACCCGCCCACAACGACACCGTCGGAATGCCGACCTGTTCGGCGAATTGGGCGATCACCGTCGTGATTCCGATGTGACCCTCGTATTGTGACCGTTCGCAATCCAACAGTTCGCGCACCTGCGCGTTGTCGCTCGTGCGACCGACCTCGATCGGGCGGGTGTGAGGCACTTCGGCGAGCGCCGCCCCCACCACAATCACGCCGGTGATGTCGGCAGCGAGCGCTTCGTCGAGGAACGTCGCAGCGAACGTCGGCCACGACCGGGACGGCTCGGTTCCGAGCAGCACATGAACGCTGGTCGAAATGTCGGTGGGGGAGAACAGCGTTGCGGTCGGCCAGTTGATTCGACGGCCCTCGTCGGGGGTGAATTCGATTGTCGGCCGGACCTGCTGATAGTCGTAGTAGACCTCAGTGTCGACCGAGAACGTCGAATCGAGCGCATAGCGGGCGATGACCGCGCGAACCGCGCTCGTGGCGGCATCTCCCGCGTCGTTCCATCCCTCGAAGGCAACGATCAACGGACGACCCGTTTTCGCAGAGAACACTGACATCGACGACCTTCCTGTACGTCGTTAACAATAGACGCGTCTAGACTCAACGACGTGAGCGTGATGAACCCCGAGGCCGTGTTGTGGGACCTTGACGGGACCATTATCGACTCAGAGCCCTACTGGCTCTTGTCAGAACAGCGACTCGTCGAAGAGTTCGGCGGCACGTGGTCCGAAACGGACGGTTTCGCCCTCATCGGTGCTGGTTTGACCAACGCGGCAGAACACCTGCAACAGTGCGGTGTTGACATGCCCGTAGACACAATCGTTCAGCGCATGGTCGACGAAGTCGACGAAATGAATGCACGGCAGATCCCGTGGCGGCCTGGTGCGCTCGAACTTATTCGCAGCATCCACGACGCAGGAATTCCGCAGGTGATTGTGACGATGTCATACCGTTCAACGGCAAACTTCGTTGCTGACGATGTTGGTCTTTTCGCGGGAGTCGTCTGCGGCGAAGACGTCACCCATTCGAAACCGCACCCCGAGCCGTATGTCATGGGTGCCGCGCTGGTTGGTGTGGACGCGAGCGAGTGTGTCGCCCTTGAGGATTCCGTTCCGGGTTCGGCGAGTGCCGTCGCGGCGGGGGCGGTTACCATCGCGCTACCACTCCATGTTCCGCTCCCCGAAAGCAAGTACTACACGATTTGGCACACGATGGTCGGTCGTGATGTGTCACACATTCGCGAAGTTTTCGCCAAGGCGCGTGCGTGAAACGACCTCGTCGTGGCCCGTTCCAGTGGGGTGACCGCGTCCAACTGACCGACGAAAAGGGCCGTCATCACACCGTGTCGCTCGTCGAGGGCGGTGAATTGCATTCCCATCGCGGTGTCCTCGCGCACGAAACCTTGATCGGTTTGACCGACGGGTCGGTTGTCGCCAATTCGCACGGCACCGAATACCTCGCATTCCGTCCTCTGCTCACCGATTTTGCGATGTCGATGCCGCGCGGGGCGGCAATCGTCTATCCGAAAGACGCAGCTCATATCGTCACGTTTGGTGACATATTTCCCGGCGCAGTTGTCGTCGAGGCCGGCGTCGGAAGTGGTGCTCTCAGTCTGGCTCTGTTGCAAGCGGTGGGGGAGACGGGGTCAGTGACGTCCTTCGAACGTCGCGAGGAATTCGCCGACATCGCCGCATCGAACATCGAGGGCTATTTCGGTGAAATACCGACCAACCACCGCATCATTGTCGGCGACCTCGTCGATTCACTTCCCGACGCCTTCAGTGCGGACGAGGTCGATCGCGTCGTGCTTGACATGTTGGCCCCTTGGGAATGCGTCGATGCGGTGGGTGAGATCCTCGCACCCGGTGGCGTCATGGTCGCCTACGTCGCGACCGTGACACAGATGTCTCGCACGGTCGAAGCGATTCGGAACCACGGCGGATTCACTCGAACCGAGTCGACCGAGACACTCGTACGCGGTTGGCACGTCGAAGGGCTCGCCGTTCGCCCCGACCACCGCATGGTCTCCCACACCGGTTTCCTCGTCACGAGCCGCCGTCTGTCACCCGGAGTGGTTCCACCGAAGGCGCAACGGCGCACAAAACCCGAGTTCGAGGATTCCGACATCGAGACATGGACCCCCGGCGCCGTCGGCGATCGCGAACAGTCCGAAAAACGCTTGCGCCGTGCCGTGCGTGACGCCGAGGCACTCGCTGAGAACACTCGGCGACTCGGCGAATAGACTGACCGTGTCGAAAGAGGTCCCCGTGCGTTTCACTGCTCGCCCCGTTGCTCTGGCGATTGTCGCCGCACTCTCCGCTGTTGTCCTCGTGGGCTGTTCACCCGCGAGTGGCACCTGCGAAAACCCTCTGGGAGAAGGCTCGGCGAGCCTCGTATCAGTTTCCGGCCCATTCGGGCAGCCGCCCGTTGTCACATTTCCAACACCGTTCGTTGGCCGTGACGCAAGCACCGCGACGGTGATCCCCGGCTCGGGGGACATCATCGAATCCGGTTCGTACGTCGATTTCGAGGCGACCCTGTCGGCCGGTCTCGACCAGACGGTAATCCAGGCAACGGAATACGGAGCAAACGGTGCACCGGCGCAGCTAATCCCGATCGAAGCTGGGACAAACGCATTGAGTGACGCGTTCCTGTGCCACCGGGCCGGCGAACGATTCGTCCTTACCGGAACGACGGGTGACATTTTCGGAGATCAAGGCCCGATTGGCGTTAATCCGAACGACACCATGGTTGTCGTCTTCGACGTCATGGGTGTCTACCCACATTCGGCGAGTGGCCTTCCACAGTTTGCACAGGACGGCATGCCTGCCGTGACAACCGCACCAGACGGGCGTCCCGGCATTGCGGTCCCCAACATCGAGCCTCCGACCGAACTTCGAATCTCGACCCTGACAAAGGGCTATGGTCCAATCGTCGCCGAAGGCCAGACGGTCGTCGTGCACTACACCGGAGTGGTGTGGGGCGGGACGGTCTTTGATTCCACGTGGGACATGAATCGACCCGCGAGTCTCATTGCCCAGTCCTTCATCGACATGAACAGCATCGGTGTCGTCCCCGGCTTCGCCAAGGCGGTGATCGGGCAGACGGTCGGCTCACGCGTCCTGGTCTCTATCCCGCCCTCGGAGGGTTACCCGGCCGGCCAAGAACCGACGAGCATCCCCGCGAACGCAACGTTGATCTTTGTCATTGATATTCTCGGCACAAAATAGTTTCGCTCTCAAGGAAATGTCACGATTTGGCGGGCTGCGCCAATTAGAGTGGCGTTGTGGTGGACAAATACGACGCAGTGGTTTCCGCAGAAGAGCGACTCTTTTGCCTCCTGCTAGCGCTTCTACCCGCTGACCGCGGAATGTCCAAGGCTGACATTTTCACGAACGTTCGTGGTTACCGCGACGAATTCGGTGAAAGCGGGGCAACCGACTCGCTCAACAAGAAGTTCGAACGCGACAAAGACGAACTCAAGTCGATGGGTATCCCGCTCAAGACGTCAGAACCAGAGAACCCCGCCGACGCTGTCTATTTCATCCCGTCGGACGAATACGCGTTCTCGTTCAGCGCCGCCGAGTTGTCGCTTTTGACCGCGGCGAGCGCTGTGTGGAGTGAAAGCGCGCATTCGGTCGAAGCGAGCGAAGCACGATTGCGATTGTTGGCGGCCGACGGTGTCGATTCCGCAGCGGCAAGCCTGGCTCCGCGAATCGACACTCACGACACGGCATATCCCGCCGTCTCCGAGGCGATTCACAAGAACCAGGTCGTCCGGTTCCCTTATCTCAAACCGGGTCAAGCAAAATACGAAGTTCGAACCGTCACCCCGCTGTCTGTCGTCAACTATGACGGTCGATGGCACCTGCTCGCGTTCGATCACGATCGCAGCGCAGAGCGCACATTCCTGTTGCGGCGCATCGTGGGTAAAGTGTTGCCCGTTTCGAACGCGTCACCTGCACAGAAACCGGACACGCGAGCAGCGGAACTGTTCGTGCAGCACTTACACGCGCTGTGGGATTCGCTCGGGGCAACGATTCGGGTGACACCGGGAACCAAGGCGTCGGTTGCCCTCGCGAACCGCCGAAGCACCACGATTGACGGGGACACCTACACGGTTCACTACCTCGATGAAGCGGTCTTCGCCGACGAACTGTGCGAATACGGGGCCGAAGCGATCGTGCTGTCTCCTGCGTCGTTGCGCGCGGCCGTTATTCAACGACTCGAACGGCTGGTGAGCGACCATGGCTAGACCCACCGGCGACAGTGCACGCGACCGCCTTAACCTGTTCCTCGCCATCGTGCCGTTCGTGCTGTTGCGTGGATCGGTCACCGTTGCCGAAGTTGCGGAACAGTTCGGCACGACGCCGAAGCGAGTTGCCGATGCTGTGCAAACAATCGCCTGTGACGGTGGCGCTAACGAAGCCCGGTACAACTTCGACACCGAGCTGTTCAACATCGACTGGGACGCGTTCGAAGAGAGCGAAGTCATCATCCTCACGGTCGCCGAGGTCATGCACGTCCCGGCACCGTTCAGTGCGAAGCAGCGCGCGGTGTTCCTCGCGGGTCTCGAACTACTCAAAGCACACCCGTACTACCGTCGAATTCCCGAGTTCGACGGACTCGTCGCAAAACTGCGCGGCCCAGACTCAAATGCGGTCACCGACGCCTTCGCGGTCGAAATCGACGAGAACAACCCGAACGCGAACCGCATCCAGGACGCAATCGAAAAAGGTGTCCGAATCCGCTTCACGTACACCAACAACCAAGGAGAGCGAGGGGATCGAGACGTCGACCCGTACCGCCAAGACCTAGAGGGCGGGCAGCGCTACCTCAAGGGCTATTGCCTGCAGCGCGAGGATATCCGAACCTTCAACCTCGACAGCATGGAAGACCTTGTGTTGCTCGACACACCTATCGAACCTCGATCGATCGACGCTTTGACGTTGACGTCGTCGCTGTTCAGCGAAAGCGAGGACGACCTTCTCGTCGACCTCGTCATCGACCCCGAAGCGCTGCCGCTCATTGCGTCCTATTTGCGCCCTGGCGTCAAGCCCGTCGAGACCGGAGGACGCAAGCGGCTTACGTTGCCGTTCTCGCATGAAGGAACCGCCGTGCGGATGATCAGCGTGCTGTCCGGGATTGCCGCCATCGAAGCGCCAGCAACAACGCGTTCGGCTGTGGCCGATTTTGCCCGTAACGCGCTGACCGCGTACGCCCAAAATATTTAGTCAGGGTTAGACTGACAACACAACGCAAGGAGTTCAGCATGCTTGGCAACCTCAACGGATGGCACTTCCTCATCCTTCTCGTCGTCATTCTTCTCGTCTTCGGAGCCCCCAAGCTTCCCGGCCTCGCGAAAAGCCTCGCAGAATCGTTGAATATTTTCCGGAACGAGATGACGTCCCCCAAGGACGACGACTCGAAGAAGACGCCGTCTAAGTAACAATGGCTCGAAACCCCGAGAGGCGCATGTCGCTCGGCCAGCATCTCGTCGAGTTCCGAGGTCGGCTCGTCACGGCGGCACTGGCTATCCTCATCGCATCGATTGGCGGTTTTCTCATCGCCGACGTGGTCTGGTCGTTACTTGCGGCACCCCTGATGGACGTTGCCCACAACAGCGGGCGAGTTGCGCAGATTAATTACACGTCGATCTCTGAGGCATTTGACACCAAGATATCTATCGCTTTGACAATCGGAATTGTGGTGGCGAGCCCGATCTGGTTGTGGCAAATCTGGGCGTTCATTACGCCAGCGCTCATGCGTCGCGAAAAACGCTTCGCCTTCGGGTTTCTGCTCACCGCGATTCCACTTTTTCTGCTTGGTTGCGGCACCGGCTGGTGGTTGTTTCCGCACGTCGTCGAATTGATGACCAGCTTTGCGCCGGACGGGTCGACCACGCTGTTGACCGCCAAGTACTACCTCGACTTCTCCATCAAATTCGTCATCGCCATTGGAGTTGGATTCGACCTACCCGTGTTCCTCGTCCTGCTCAACTTCATGGGCGTGCTCTCCGCCCGCTCCATCATCAAGGGCTGGCGTTGGGCGATTGTCGGAATCACGACCTTTACCGCCCTCGCGACACCCGCAGCCGATGTCGTCTCGATGTTCCTGCTGGCCATTCCAATGTTGGTCCTGTATTTTCTTGCCGCGCTTATTTCGTGGATTCACGACCGTCGTAACGCCCGAAAACTCGCCAAAGCCGTCGGCTGATGGGCGTCACTCTCGACGAATTCCGTCGATCGCAACCCTTCCCGCTTGATGCGTTTCAACTGAAGGCGTGCGAATCTCTCGACAAGGGCAGGGGAGTGCTCGTTGCTGCGCCCACTGGCGCGGGAAAGACCATCATCGCCGATTATGCGGTGTACCTGTCACAACAGACAATGACGGATAAGACGTTTTATACGACGCCGATGAAAGCGCTGTCGAACCAGAAATTCCAAGACCTGCAGGCCATCTATGGTGTTGACGAGGTCGGGCTCTTGACGGGTGATACGAGCATTAATCCGACCGCGCGCATCGTCATCATGACGACCGAGGTCCTACGCAACATGCTCTACGCCCAGAGCGACCTGCTGAAAGACCTTCGCTTCGTCGTCATGGACGAGGTCCACTACCTGGCCGACAAGTTTCGCGGACCCGTGTGGGAAGAAGTCATTCTTCACCTACCCCAAGACGTGTCAATTGTGTCGCTATCCGCGACAGTATCGAACGCCGAAGAGTTCGGCGAATGGCTTGCAGCCGTTCGCGGCCACACCGACATCATCGTCTCTGAGGACAGACCCGTGCCGCTGTTTCAGCATGTTTACGCCCGCGGGGAACTCTACGAGTTGTTTGAGCCAGGTGGCGAATTCCAGAACCCGCCGCGAATTCATCGCGACGTGCAGGGGCTCGGTCGTGGACAGCAACGATTCGGTGGTCCGCAATCGGGTGGTCACGGTCGCCGATCTTTTCCTCGAGAACGCGTCCGAGGTCGATTCGATTCGAAGAATCCGCGCGAGCGTCGTTCGGCTCCGGTCGACATCGCGTCGGTGCTCGCCGACCACACGATGCTTCCGGCCATCTTCTTCATCTTTTCCCGTAAAGGCTGTGACAACGCGGTTCGCGACGTGTTGTTTTCGGGCGAGGTGTTGACGACTGTCGAGGAGCGTGACGAGATTCGATCGGTTATCGAAAATCGCACCGCACACTTGTCGGGGGAAGACCTGTCGTCACTCGGTTTCCACGAGTGGGAGGATTCCCTCATGGCGGGTGTCGCCTCGCACCACGCCGGGTTGATCCCCGTGTTCAAGGAAATCGTCGAGCATTTGTTCCGCCGCAAGCTCGTCAAGTTAGTTTTTGCCACCGAGACACTCGCTCTCGGTATCAACATGCCCGCTCGAAGTGTTGTCCTTGAAAAAATGGACAAATATAACGGCGAATCGCGGGTAGCGATAACACCTGGGGAGTACACCCAGTTGACGGGCCGAGCGGGGCGTCGCGGTATTGACGTCGAAGGTCACTCGGTCATCATCTGGCGCGACGGGATGAATCCGCATGCGCTGGGCATGCTCGCCTCGCGTCGCTCGTATCCGCTGTATTCAAGTTTCGTGCCGACCTACAACATGGCGGTCAATCTCATCGAACGCTACGGGCGGAACACGGCGCGTGAAATTCTTGAACAGTCGTTCGCGCAGTTCCAGGCCGACCGAGCCGTGGTGGACCTGTCGGTTACGGTTCGACAGAACCAGAAGTCACTCGCTGAGTATTCCGAGGCGATGGATTGCCACCTTGGCGATTTCCGCGAGTATTCCAAGATTCGCCGAGAACTAACCGATCTCGAAGGAAAAAACGAACGTGGCGGACACACGCCCCACGCCGTCGCCAAGAAACGCGCCGACCACATCGAAAAGCTGCGCGGTCGAATGCGCAAACATTCGTGCCACCCGTGCCCCGATCGCGAAAAACACGCACGATGGGGTGAGCGGTTCTGGAAACTGCAAAGTCAGACCGACCGCATCGCCAACCAAATCAAGAACAAGACCGGCGCAATCGCAAGCGTTTTCGACCGCGTGTGCCGGGTTCTGCACGCTCACGGATATCTTGTTCAGGACGGCGATGACTACACACTGACGGACGCTGGGGCGGCGCTCAAACGCATCTATGGCGAGCGCGACCTTCTCATCGCGGAATGTCTGCGAGCGGGGCTGTGGGAGGGGCTTGACGGTCCGTTGCTGGCCGCCGCCCTGTCGACGGTCATGTACGAATCGAGGCGTGATGACGACAACAACATCAATATGCGAATCCCCAAGGGGTCGTTCAGCGACGTCACGACGGCGATGGAACGCATTTGGGACTCACTGAGCGACGCCGAGACCGCCGAGGACCTCGAGATCACACCACCTCTCGCTTTCGGACTAGCCCTCGGAATTCAACGTTGGGCAAAAGGTCAGCGACTTGACGATGTCCTTCGCGAGTGCGGGCTCGCCGGTGGGGACTTCGTTCGCTGGGCGAAACAGGTCGTTGACTCGCTGGACCAGATTTCGCACGTCGCCGAGCCAGCGCTGGCCGCGATCGCCCGTGACACCATTCCACTCATTCGTCGGGGTATCGTCGCCGATTCCGCAACTCTCTAGCGAATAGGCTGAAACAGTGAAAGCCTTCGTTCTCCGCCTCGTGCAAGCAGGATTCGGGGCATTCATCGCGAGCCTCGCCTTCCCACAACCCGGAATCTGGCCACTCTTGTTCGTCGGCGTCCCCCTCATGGTGTTTGCCTTTCGTCGCGTGACGATTGGACAATCAATCATCCTCGGCGCGGTCACAGGTTTCGTGTACTACGGAGCGGCGGCAAAATGGGTCTCCGTCTATCTCGGGCTTGCTCCGTGGCTCGGACTCGTTGGTCTGCAAACCGCCTTATTCGCGGTCGGTGGAGTTGCGATTGGTGCGGCCTGGCGCGGTGTCGACACACTGAACCTCCACACCGTCTCAGGTCGCCTGCTCGGTGGTTTCTTCGTCTCGGCTGCGTGGGTTGCCCGCGAAGCCATTGCGGCACAGTTCCCGTGGGGAGGCTTCGGGTGGGCACGAGTCAGCCACGGGCTGGCGGATTCACCGTTTCGCTACCTCGCGACCCTCTTCGGGTTGACGGGCGCGAGCGCCGTCGTCGTTCTTGTCGTCGTCGCTTACGTTCTCACGTGGCAAAACGTTTCCATTCTCAAAGGCAAAGCCCTCCATCTTTCGGCAATTACCGCCGGTTTACTCGCGCTGTTACCGTTCCCTTACCTGTTACTTACATCAGCACCGTCCGGGTCGGTGCGTGTCGCCGCCGTTCAAGGAAACAGCGATTCGGCGCTCTTCACGGGCGCACGGCAGGGTGACGCCATCGCGAAACATGTCGCCGCCATGAACGTGGCGAACATTGGCACCGTCGACGTGGTTATTTGGCCAGAGAACGCGATGGATATCGATCCGCTTCGCTGGCCCGAGGCGGCGGCGCTAGCCGACAGCATCTCACTCGGAACGAACGCACCCTTTATTTTCGGAACAATCACCGAAAAGGGTGATAAAACCTTCAACTCGGTGTTGAAGTGGCAAGCAGGGGAGGGGGCCGTCGACCAATACGACAAGGTCCACCCGGTTCCGTTCGCGGAATACCTGCCCAACCGAGATTTCTTTTACCCTCTTGCCCCATCCATGTTCGATATGGTCCCGCGCGACTACACACTCGGCACACGCGACCCGGTCATGACCGCAGGGGACGCCATCGCGGGAATTGCCATTTGCTACGACATCGTTGATGACGCGTTGTTTCGCAACATGCTGGCCGCCAATGCAAACATCATTTTCGCGCCGACAAACAACTCTGACTTTGGTCGGACAGACGAGAGCATCCAGCAACTCGGCATTGCGCGCATGCGCGCTGTCGAGACGGGACGATCGGTCGTGAACGTGTCGACCGTCGGTGTCAGTGCGGTAATCGCACCGGACGGCAGTGACATCGATCGACTAGAACCGTTTACCGCCGGCGTGATGGTCGCGGACGTCCCGCTGTCAACCGTGGTTACCCCGGCGAGCGTCATCGGGCTCCCGTTGGAGTGGGCTCTCATCGTGATGGGGCTCGTTCCGATCATCGGATTGCGTCGGAAGCGTGCCGCGTGAGCGACGCGCTCATTATCGTTCCGACCTACAACGAGATCGAATCGCTCGCGACGGTTCTGGATCGAATCGTCGTTTCGTCACCAGATGCTGACGTTCTCGTCGTCGACGATAATTCGCCGGACGGAACGGGCTCGCTGGCCGATACCTACGCCTCGAAGAACCCGCGCGTCCACGTGCTCCATCGCGAGCTGAAGTCAGGGCTCGGGCCGGCATACATCGCCGGGTTTCGGTGGGCGTTTGAGCGTGATTACGCATGGGTCGTCGAAATCGACGCCGATGGTTCGCACGATCCCGCCGTCATTCCAACCCTGTTGGGTATCGCTCGGGGCGTGACAGCCGATCTCGTCATCGGGTCGCGGTGGGTTCGTGGCGGTCGGGTCGACGGGTGGAGCGCCGTTCGACACGTTATTTCCCGCGCAGGAAACTCTTACGCTCGCCTTGCGTTAAGGTCCAGAATCAACGACATGACCTCTGGTTTCCGCGTAATTAGAGTCGAGACACTGCGCCAACTACACCTGGAGACAATCGCCTCGAGCGGATATTGCTTTCAGATTGAAATCGCCGACCGACTCGAATTGGACGGGGGAACGATTATCGAACATCCCATCACGTTCGTCGAGCGAGCGTCAGGGTCGTCAAAAATGCACGTCGGAATTGTTCTCGAAGCGTTTGCGCGAATCACCGGCTGGGGCGTTGGACGTTGGATTCTCGGTCGTTAGGCCGATTTACGCAACGCACCAAGTTCGAGCTGGCCGCTCTCACGCATCGCGATGATGCGGTCGTGCAGAATAACTTCGAGTTCTTCGATTGTGCGCCGCTTCATCAATTGTTCCCAGTGGGTCACCGTCGGTGCTGCCGGAGCCGGAGCGTTGGGGTCATCGCCCTGAATCGGTTTTCCCTTGGCGTCGAGACGCCTGCCAATGTTGCTCGACCGAGGCGAACGCCAGTCATAGGGGAGTTCTACGCCGGTCATGAAGGTGACGACAAATTCTTCGCCATCTAAGGTTCGGAACGTCACATCTTGGCGATCGACAAATTGGACGCCTTCTTCAGTTTCGGAGCTAATTGATCCGAGTCGCGTGCCCTGCATGCGTTTGTTGCTCATTGTGTTCTCCTTCGGCTCGTGGCCTACCTCTTATAAAGCCAGAACTCGCCGAGATATTCCTGAGCGAAAGTAAAGAATTGGCTATGAATTTAGGAACTAACCACACCGAGCGCGATATCCGCCCGATCCGTGATAATTCCGTCCACACCGAGTGCCAGCAACCGTCTCATCGTTACGTCGTC
>WLFX01000017.1 GCA_009703545.1 Actinomycetota bacterium | reverse complement strand
GGGGTGCGCCACGACACTTCGCGAACATCCCAGCCATATGCGCGGTACCGCGCAGCGATGTCCTCGGTAAAGGCAATGTTGGTGTCATCTTCGATCGAAATCTGGTTGGAGTCATAAATCACAACGAGATTTCCGAGTTGCTGGTGGCCGGCGAGCGATGACGCCTCGGCGGTAACACCCTCTTGCATGTCTCCGTCGCCACAGATGACGTAGGTGTAGTGGTCAAATGGAGAAGTTCCTGACCCAGCCGTCGGGTCAAACAGCCCGCGTTCGAATCGTTGAGCGTAGGCCATTCCGACCGCTGACGCGAGTCCCTGACCAAGCGGACCGGTCGTTATCTCGACACCCTTCGTGTGTCCGAATTCGGGGTGCCCAGGGGTTTTGGATCCCCAGGTTCGGAAGGATTTGAGGTCGTCGAGTTCGAGCCCGAAACCTCCGAGAAAGAGTTGCGTGTATTGAGTGAGCGACGAATGCCCAATTGACAACACGAAACGGTCGCGACCTAGCCAGTGGGTGTCCGTAGGATCGTGCCTCATCACTTTTTGATAGAGCAAATAGGCCACGGGAGCCATGGACATCGCCGTTCCGGGGTGACCGTTTCCGACCTTTTCCACCGCATCAACAGCGAGAAGCCGCGCGGTGTCGACCGCCTTCGTGTCGAGCTCTGTCCAGATCAGTGTGGTCATCAACTATCCAATCTCAAGCGAGGGATTACCGCCTCATCGCAGCCCTCGGTGACGTCAATGGCACACAATCGGGCTCGCGCTGCTGGTGTCGTTAGTCTAGCGGGAAACGGCACTGGCGGGCAGAGAATAGGATGGGCTCGTGGCACCACCGACCCCTAACCGCTCAGCGAGGGGGCCGTCCAGTTCCGTCCAGATTTTTCGTAAAACGGGCGCTTACATCGCGCTGATGAAGCCTCGAGTAATCGAACTTCTCCTCGTCACGACCGCTCCGGTGATGGTGCTGGCGGCAAGGGGTGTCCCGAATCTGTGGCTCATACTCGGAACTCTCGCGGGAGGCGCACTCAGTGCTGGCTCGGCGAACGCGTTCAACATGTATATCGATCGAGACATCGACACGCTCATGGCTCGAACTAAAGGCCGCCCCATCGTCACGGGCGAAGTCAGCCCACGATCCGCGCTCGTCTTCGCGGTCGCAATCGGGCTTGCTTCTCTCGTCGTGTTGACACTCGTGGCAAACGTTCTCGCCGCGACTCTCTCGTTGCTCGCGATTCTGTTTTACGTTTTCGTCTATACGCTGCTCCTCAAGCGCCGAACCGAACAAAACATCGTCTGGGGCGGTATCGCGGGGTGTTTCCCCGTGTTGATCGGGTGGGCGGCTGTTACTGGCGAAGTGTCGGTCACACCGTGGATCTTGTTCGTCGTGGTCTTCCTGTGGACTCCAGCGCACTATTGGCCGCTCAGCCTCCGCTATGCCGACGATTATGCGGCTGCATCGGTTCCAATGCTCAGTGTTCTTCGCCCGAAAGTTGCCGTCGGACTCCAAGTGATTTTGTATGCCTGGGCGACGGTTGTCGCATCACTCGTTCTCGTTCCCGTTGCACCGATGGGAATCGTCTATACGGTTGTCGCATTACTATCGGGTGGCTGGTTTATCGTCGAAACACACATGCTGTACAGCCGTTCTGTTGCGGGACGCGAAACGAACGCGATGCGCGTTTTTCACGCGAGCAACACCTACTTGACGGCGCTCTTCATCGCCGTGGCAATCGATCCGCTCGTCGCACTCCGGTAAACCGCTGCCGTGGCGACCGCGGTCGTAACCATTGCGAGCGCAACGTGCAGTGCAACAAGTGCGACCGGAAGTCCCGTCCGCGACTGGACAATTCCGAGGGTTGCTTGAACAGCGAACGAGCACACGAGCCCGACAAACCAGCGACGACTTGGCCCGGTGGAACGAACACTCGCAAAAGTAACAAGTGCGAGCGTGAGGTACGCGGGCCAGGAGTGCAGGTGTTGCAGAAGGCCCGAATCGAGACCGTTCCTCGGAGCATCGACATCACCGGCGTGCGGACCCGATCCGGTCGTCAGGATCCCGACCATGAGGGTGAGCGCGGTACCCGCGGCCACCAGCCACGAGAGAACTGAAACGTTTCGGAACCGCGAGATTCGATCAACATCGACGACACGATTCACGAGAATCGTCGCGACGACCGTCATTGCAATCGACAAAACGAAGTGGAGCCCAACAACGTAGGGGTTGAGGTTGGTCCAGACGCTTATTCCGCCGATGACGGCCTGAAGCGGTATTCCGAGCAACAACACGAGAGCGAACCGCCACAGATCGCGACGCTCTCTCCGCATGCGCCACAACACGAGGAGAACGAAAACCGTGACGATGAGCAAGACGAGCGTCAGGACCCGATTTCCGAACTCAATCACGCCGTGGATTCCCATCTCGGGCGTGTTGACGAGCGAATCCGCAGTACACAAGGGCCATTCGGGACAGCCGAGACCTGAAGCCGTCAGCCGAACCAGCGCTCCCGTGACGGTGATGCCTATGTTGGCGATGAGCACCGACCACACAACAATCCGCACTGGGCGGTCCTTTAACGAGGTCGGAAACGAGAAGCGCATTGATGCCTAACGGGTAGGATGAGAGAGCGAGCTCATCGACCACCAGTCTATGTTCGCACCGCACGGTGTGCGGATCGTCGGCACGATGAACGTGTAGTAGACGAGAAAGGAAATCATGGGCGACATTATTGTTGACCGACCAGAACTGGACGGACTCGGTCAGTACGAATTCGGATGGCATGACTCAGATTCGGCGGGGGCGAGTGCACGTCGCGGCATCAATGCCGACGTTGTCAAGGACATCTCTGCTCGAAAGAACGAACCGGAGTGGATGCTCGAGCGTCGCCTCAAAGCCCTCGACCTGTTCTTCAAAAAGCCAATGCCGAACTGGGGGGCGGATCTCTCCGCGATCGATTTCGACAACATCAAGTACTTCGTCAAGTCCACAGAGCGCCAGGCGCAGTCGTGGGAAGACCTTCCGGAAGACATTCGGAAAACATATGAACGACTGGGAATTCCCGAAGCCGAGCGCCAGCGCCTCGTAGCGGGCGTTGCCGCTCAGTACGAATCCGAGGTCGTCTACCACCAGATTCGCGAAGACCTTGAGCAGCAGGGCGTGTTGTTCCTCGACACGGATACCGCGCTTCGCGAGCACCCCGAGATTTTCAAAGAATATTTCGGCACGATTATCCCGAGTGGAGATAACAAGTTCGCCGCCCTCAACACGGCTGTCTGGTCGGGTGGTTCGTTTGTTTACGTACCCAAGGGCGTTCACGTCGAGATCCCGCTGCAGGCCTACTTCCGAATCAATACCGAAAACATGGGTCAGTTCGAGCGAACGCTCATCATCGCCGACGAGGATTCATACATCCACTACATCGAGGGCTGCACGGCTCCGATCTATAAGTCCGACTCCCTGCATTCCGCTGTCGTCGAAATCGTCGTCAAGAAGGGCGCGCGCGTCCGGTACACCACAATTCAGAATTGGTCAACGAACGTCTACAACCTCGTCACGAAACGTGCGATTGCCCATGAACGGGCGACCATGGAATGGGTCGACGGCAACATCGGTTCCAAGGTGACGATGAAGTACCCATCAATCTTCCTCGTGGGTGAACACGCCAAGGGCGAGACTCTCTCGGTCGCGTTCGCGGGTCCAGGTCAGCACCAGGACGCGGGTGCAAAGATGATCCACCTTGCGCCCAACACGACATCATCGATTATTTCGAAGTCGATCGCCCGTGGCGGAGGACGAGCCGGATACCGCGGCGAGGTTCGAATGGGGGAAAAGGCCCACCACTCGGCAAACACGGTTCGTTGTGACGCGCTTCTCGTCGACACGATTTCGAGAAGCGACACCTACCCGGCAATCGACATTCGCGTGGACGATGTCCACCTCGGTCACGAGGCAACCGTCTCTCGGGTTAGCGAGGAACAATTGTTCTACCTGCAGTCACGCGGTATGCCGGAAGACGAGGCGATGGCGATGATTGTGCGCGGATTCATCGAGCCCATCGCGAGAGAATTGCCGATGGAATACGCCCTCGAACTCAACAAACTCATCGAAATGAACATGGAAGGGTCGGTCGGTTAGTGCCTGAAACATCGACTAATTTTTCTGGCGCGCCCGAATGGTCGGATATGCCTGTTCAAACGCGCAATGAGAGATTTGCCTCGGCCCAGCCAGAGGATTTCCCTGCTATCTCAGCGCGCCAGCTTGAGTGGCGACTAAGCCCAATTGACGCGCTCGGTGCGCTGTCCGACGGCGAACTGGATGGGGGTCACTACGACGTCACCGTGACCGGAGCCGCTCACGAGTGGGTCACGATGGCGAGCATCGCAGGCCAAGCCGGACTTCCTGAGGATCGTATTTCTGCGCGCGCCTGGTCGATGACGGTAGACGCTCTGCACGTTCGCGTGAACGGCGACGGCGACCCGGTCGTTATCCACCGCGATATTGACGGCGTTCGAGCCGGTCACCTCGTGCTCGAGTTCACGCCGAACACCCATCGTTCGGTCATCATCGAAAATCACGGTGCCGTCGCTCTCGCCGAAAACGTCGAGATTATTGCTCACGACGGTTCGAACGCACGAGTGATTCACCTCAACGAATGGGATAACCGCGCGTTGCACGCCGCGTCGCACTTCGTTCGGATCGACAAAGACGCGCACGTGGATCACATCCTCATTTCACTGGGCGGCGCTGTTCAGCGCGTGAACCCAGCCATCACGCTGGCTGGAACCGGTTCAAGCATCGAGTCCTACGGTCTCTACTTCGCCGATGGCGGTCGTCACATCGAGCACCAGGTCTTCGTCCATCACAAGGCGGCCCAAACCAAATCGAACGTCTTGTACAAGGGCGCTCTGCACGGTAAGGGAACGCGAACCGTATGGGTCGGCGACGTCCTCATCGGTCCGGATGCGACCGGCACGGACTCCTACGAAGCCAATCGAAATCTCATTCTGTCTGACGGCGCCCGCGCGGACTCTATTCCCAACCTCGAAATCGAAACCGGTGACATCGCCGGCGCCGGCCATGCGAGTGCCACTGGTCGATTGGACGACGAACATCTTTTCTACTTACAGGCTCGTGGCATCACCGAATCGGAGGCGCGCCGGCTCGTCGCGCTCGGTTTCCTCGTGGACATTGTTGGTCACATCGGTATTCCCGAATTGGAAGACCGACTGACTACGACGCTGGCCGACGCACTCGACGCGGTGGAGGAAGGCGCATGACCCGCGAACTCGTCGGGACCCTCGATTCGATCGCTCCCGGTTCTGCCATGAAGGTCATCATCGACGACCTCCCGATTGCCGTCGTTCGCGAATCGAGTGGCGAAATTCACGCTCTCGGTGACCGTTGTTCGCACGGCGACATCTCGTTGTCCGACGGCTTCGTCGAGGACGACACGATTGAATGTTGGGCCCACGGTTCCAAATTCGGACTCACCGATGGTTCCCCTCGAAACTTTCCGGCGTTCGAGCCGGTTCACGTCTACACCGTCGAAATCAACGGTTCAGACGTGTACGTTGACACCACTACTCGAAAGTAATCATGGCTACCCTTCAGATCATTGACCTCCACGTTTCGATTGACGTAGACGGAGGCACTAAAGAAATCCTCACCGGCGTGACCCTCACGATCAATTCGGGGGAGACGCACGCGATTATGGGTCCAAACGGGTCGGGAAAATCGACTCTCGCCTACACGATCGCCGGTCACCCGCGCTACACCGTTGATTCAGGTCAGATTCTGCTCGACGGCAAGGACGTTCTCGCGATGAGCGTTGACGAGCGCGCTCGCGCTGGACTGTTCCTCGCGATGCAGTATCCGGTTGAAATTCCGGGGGTTTCGGTCTCCAACTTCCTTCGAACTGCCAAAACCGCCATAGACGGAGACGCCCCCAGTCTTCGCACGTGGGGTAAAGAAGTCAAAAAGGCGATGACCGACCTCAAGATGGATGAGTCGTTCGCGACGCGTAACGTGAACGAAGGCTTTTCCGGCGGCGAAAAGAAGCGCCACGAGATCGTTCAGATGGAACTCCTCAAGCCAGTGTTCGCGGTGCTCGATGAAACGGACTCGGGTCTCGACGTCGACGCACTCAAGGTCGTTTCCGAGGGCGTCAATCGAGTAAAGACAAACACCGACATGGGCGTCATTCTGATTACGCACTACACCCGAATCCTGCGTTACATTCGACCAGACTTCGTGCACGTGTTCGTCAACGGCAAGATCGCCGAAGAAGGCGGACCAGAACTCGCCGACCGACTCGAAGACGAGGGGTACGACCGCTTTCTTGTGGAGGCCTCGTGAGCGAACTTGCTGCCGACCGCTTCGATGTGATCCTCGAAGCACTGAAAGACGTCATTGACCCCGAACTCGGCGTCAATATCGTTGACCTCGGCTTGATCTACGACCTGAACTGGGACGACGAGAACGATGCACTGATTGTGTCGATGACCTTGACCAGCGCTGGTTGCCCGCTCACCGACGTAATCGAAAAGGAATTGGAGAACGCACTCGATGGTGTTGTCGAACGATTCCGAATCAACTGGGTGTGGATGCCGCCGTGGGGTGTCGACCGCATCACGGATGATGGGCGCGAAATGATGAGCGCTCTCGGTTTCAACCTGTAATGATCGACGTCACCAACCTCGAGATCCGAGTCGGGGCGCGTACCCTCATGTCCGAGGTCAATTTTCGTGTCGACAAGGGCGACAAAATTGGTCTCGTGGGGCGAAATGGCGCCGGAAAGACCACGTTGACTAAGGTTCTGGCGGGAGATGTGCTCCCCAACGGTGGAAACGTGTCGATCCGAGGTGAACTCGGCTATCTTCCGCAGGATCCCCGGACGGGCGATCCGACTCAACTGGCGCGTACCCGAATTCTTGACGCGCGCGGCCTCGGTTCGATCCTCGTACAAATGGAAGACGCAACGAAACTCATGGGTGCGGATGACCCCGACATCGCCGCTCAGGCTATGTCGAAATACGGAAACCTGACTGACCGATTCACGTCTCTCGGGGGATATGCGGCCGAGGCAGAGGCGGCATCGATTGCCAACAACCTCGGACTGCCCGACCACGTCCTCGGTCAGCCCCTCGACACGCTCTCCGGCGGACAACGCCGGCGAATCGAATTAGCCCGCATCTTGTTCAGCGATGCAGAGACGATGATTCTCGATGAACCGACAAACCACCTCGACGCCGACTCCGTTGTCTGGTTGCGGAATTTCCTCGCCAACTACAAGGGCGGCGTGATTGTCATCTCGCACGATGTCGCACTCGTGACCGAAACCGTGAACCGCGTGTTCTATCTCGACGCAAACCGCGAGCGACTTGACGTCTACAACATGGGATGGAAACACTATCTTCGGCAGCGTGAAGCTGACGAAGAACGTCGCAAGAAGGAACGAGCGAACGTCGAAAAGAAGGCAACCACCCTTCAGTTGCAGGCCGCAAAATTCGGTGCGAAAGCGTCGAAAGCCGCCGCGGCCCACCAGATGGTGGCTCGGGCAGAGAAGATGTTGTCGGGGCTCGAGGATGTTCGCGCCCAAGACCGGGTTGCGAAGTTGAGGTTCCCTGACCCAGCGCCGTGCGGTCGAACGCCGATCATGGCGCACAATCTGTCCAAGTCGTACGGTTCTCTCGAGATTTTCACCGCTGTCGATCTGGCGATTGACAAGGGTTCAAAGGTCGTGGTGATCGGATTGAACGGCGCTGGCAAAACGACGTTGTTGCGCATCCTCGCGGGAGTCGACGCTCCCGACACCGGTGCGGTCGATGCCGGTCACGGGCTTCGAGTCGGATATTTTGCGCAAGAACACGAAACCCTCGACATCAAGCAGTCCGTCCTAGCGAACATGATGTCAGCGTCACCCAGCCTTGGAGAGACTGAGGCGCGGAAAGTACTCGGGTCCTTCCTCTTCACGGGTGATGATGCGACGAAACCCGCTGGAGTGCTTTCTGGTGGAGAAAAGACCAGACTCGCACTCGCGACCCTCGTCGTCTCGAGCGCCAACGTCCTGATTCTCGACGAACCCACAAACAACCTTGACCCCGCCTCACGCGATGAAATTCTCGGAGCGCTGTCTCACTACAAGGGCGCAGTTGTCCTCGTGAGCCATGATCCAGGCGCCGTTGAAGCACTCAACCCCGAGCGAGTGCTCATCATGCCCGACGGTCTCGAAGACCTGTGGAGTCAGGACTATCAGGAACTTATTGAACTCGCGTAGCGTCGAGCGCTGCGTCTTCGATATCTTCGTCGCTCCGGCGACGGCGGACCTTTGGTGCGGGAGCGGCTTCCCCTCGGGCCTCTTTGCGCAACACCCAGCCGTAGCCAAAAAACCCCATGAGTGCGAAAACATACCATTGCAAGGCATACGACAAGTGGGGGCCCTCGTCGAGCACGGGCTTTTCCCACGGAGCCCCCGCGGGAGAAGCGGGGGACTCGGCCGCGAGCCGGCCGTACCAACCGCGGTAAACGTCTTCATTGACACGGTCGCCGATCGTCTCGAGGTTGATCGTGGCAATTTGCCCGGCGGGGGCATCGCGCCCGGCAATCTGTTTTTCGCCGGGAATCAGATGTGCTGTGATCTCGACGACTCCTGATGGAACGGCGGGAGTTTCAGCGGGAGCCGAATTGTCACCGTTGGCAGGTACCCATCCGCGGTTGACGACAAACACCGTGCCACTCGATGTTTGCAACGGGGCTAGCTGCTCGAATCCGATTCCGCCCGGTCCCGAGCGCGTTCGAACATAGATGATGTCGGACGACAGGTATTCACCCGTGACTCGAACGCTTCGCCATTTCTCGGAAACGTCGAACTCCGCTGGGGTTTCGAGAATCGTCGTGAGATCTACTGCCGACTGGTCGTAATTCGCATCGAGAAGTGCGATCGCCGCCTGAGCTTGCGAACGACGGTCGAACTGCCATTCACCGAGCCACACACAGGCGACAGCGAACACAACGGTGAATCCCAAAATGCCCCACCACCGCGGGGTGACGGCAAGCCGCCATGGGTTCACGGAGTGAAACTCGTCAGGCTCGGAACGTTGGATTCGCGGGAGCGAACGGATTTCGACGATCGAGAATTGACCACATTGGCAAGACCGACCGCGACGAGAGGCAAGACGACGACACCCACCACGGGAAGCAGGACCCACCAACCAGGAGTGACGAAGCACAGAAACAAGCAAACGAGTCGAAGTCCCATCGCAATCAGATACTGGCCCAATCGCGTTTTTCGTTCCTCGTTCGGAGAAACAGGCAACGACGTAAGGGATTGCGTCTCCGGAGTCATTTCTCAAGTCTACGCCCGCCACTACGCTGGTAACCATGACGACAGCACGCACCGTACTCATCACCGGCGGAAACCGCGGGATTGGCTTTTCTATCGCCGAAAAGTTCATCGAACTCGGCCATCGTGTCGCCGTGACTGCGCGTTCGGGCGAAGGCCCCAAGGGGAGCCTCACCGTAATCGCGGACGTCACTGACGGCGATTCACTCACCGCGGCAATTGCGACGGTAGAAGAAAAGCTAGGGCCAATCGAGGTCATCGTCGCCAATGCGGGCATCACGAAGGACACTCTCCTCATGCGGATGTCTGACGAGGACTTCGAATCGGTCATCGACACCAACCTCACCGGGTCGTTCCGTCTGGTTAAACGGGCTATCACGTCGATGATCAAGCAGCGGTTCGGGCGCGTCATTTTCATCTCGTCGGTAGTCGGACTTCTGGGAAGTGCCGGTCAGGTCAACTACGCGTCATCCAAGAGCGCGCTCGTGGGATTCGCTCGTTCGCTGACGCGCGAACTAGCGTCTCGTGGGATAACGGCGAACGTTGTTGCGCCGGGCTTCATCGAAACCGACATGACAGCCGCGTTGCCCGCCGAACAACAGGCCGAATACAAGCGCACGATTCCCGCTGGTCGTTTTGCGACGCCGGCAGAAGTGGCCTCCGTCGTCGCGTGGCTCGCCTCGGACGACGCCGCGTACATTTCAGGAGCCGTTATCCCCGTCGATGGAGGACTAGGGATGGGTCACTAACCAAACGTTTAGCTTGCGCGTCGACCGAAAAACGGGGCGACCAAGGCCAAATCCCGAACGTCGATGTTCACGTTGGCGGCCTGTCGAACGTCGGGCTTTGCGCAGAACCCAACCGAAAGTCCTGCGATGTTCATCATGGCCAGGTCGTTCGCGCCGTCGCCGACCGCAATCGTGCTGGACAGGGGAATCCGTCTCTTCTTTGCGTAAGACGTCAGGAAGTTTGCTTTCGCTGCCGCGTCAATCAACGGTCCGTAGGTTCGTCCCGTGAACAGCCCGTCGATCACTTCGAGACCGTTGGCGACCCACGCGTCGAGACCCAATTGTGTCGCGATCGGGTTGAGTATCTCGAGGAACCCACCCGATACGGCGATGATGTATCCGCCCGCTTCGTGAACGGCGTGGACCAATTGACGTGCCCCGTTGGTCACCGTGACAGCGCCGAGCACGTCGTCTAGGACTGTGGCCGACGTTCCGCGCAATGTGGCAACGCGTTGCACGAGCGCTTCAGCGAAGTCGATGTCGCCCCGCATCGCACGCTTGGTTAGTGCAGCGACCTCGTCACCGGACCCCGCCGCATCCGCGAGCAGGTCAATGACCTCGTCGTTGATAAGAGTCGAGTCGACGTCGCAGACCACGATGAAACGACTCACACGAACTCCTTAGCAATCGAGATATCAGGATAACGCGTCACGCGGTCGGGCATTGCGCCCCGTCACACTCGTGCTGCACTTTTCGTCGCACATCGAGATTCGTGGCTCCAATTCTCTTCTGATACAGTTGAGTGTTGCGCACATGCGCCGCCGCACCTTAAAAGGACATCATGAAGGCTGAAATTCACCCAACGTACGCTCCGATCGTTTTTCGCGATCTCGCGAGCGGCGAAATGTTCCTCACTCGCTCGACGGCAACGTCAGAAAAGACGGTTTCCATCGACGGTACCGACTACCCCGTCATCGACGTAGAAATCTCGTCAGCGTCACACCCGTTCTACACGGGTAAGCAGCGCATCATGGACTCGGCCGGTCGCGTCGAGAAGTTCAACAAGCGTTACGAAGGCTTCGGGCAGTAATTCCTGCTTTCGTCACAAAGGCCATGCGATTCGCGTGGCCTTTGTCGTTATGTCAAGCATTTCGCCTCAGTAGACGATGTTGACCTTCGGTGTTTCCTCGTCATTGCGGAATACCGGCCAGATCCCGTCGCCGAGCCGCCGTGACGTTTCGCCCTTGGTCGCGAGCCATTTCGCGAACGACTCAGCCTGAGCCTTGGCCCACCCGATTTGAGCCTCGTGAAGTTCATCGGGGGATAGCAGCATTTCGGGTGCGAGTCCGAATTTGGCCTGCAACGCCCTGAATACGCGACCGGCGCCAACCGAATCGGCCTCGGAATCGTGCGCCGAACCGAGATCGACACCGTACAGGTCACAAGCCGCTTGCAGGGTGCGCGAACCTTTCCGATACGTGTCCACTTGCTTGTCGATAACCAACGGGTCAACGATGGGTTTCGGGGTGTCAAGGGGAGTGACACCATTGCGAATCGCATCGTGGTGCAGTAGCGAGAAGTCATAGGACGCGTTGTACGCGACAACCGGCGTTCCCTCCGCAAACAATTCGCGCAAACGTTCAACGATTTCGGCAACCACCTCGGCGGCGTGGCGTCCCTGGGCACGGGCACGCTCGGTCGTGTACCCGTGGACGTTTGCCGCGGCTTCGGGGATGTCGATTCCCGGGTCGGCAATCCACGCGCGCGATTCGATGAGTTCCCCGCTCGAATCGAGCACTCCGACGAATGCGGTCACAATCCGGCTCTGCGTGACGTCCAGTCCTGTGGTTTCGAGGTCGAAGACCCCCAGTCGTTCCCATGAGCTCATGCGCT